>NZ_JBEXSX010000041.1:0-85897 GCF_040613835.1 Streptomyces sp. NPDC006207
CCGCATGTGGTGGTGCCGCCGTACTGGCCGGCGATGGCGAGTGAGGCGTTGCACTACATCCGTCAGGAGGGGTACGACGGTGTGGTGGCGAAGCGTTTGACCAGTACGTACCTTCCGGGTCGCCGCAGCCGTGACTGGATCAAGGTCAAGAACCTCCACGCCGACGACTCCTGACCCCCGGCGGATCCTCCTACCGCCAGGCCGACTTGGCGGCCCGCGGCAACCCGCGTCGGTCGGAGTCGCGTGGAAGCGAGGCGGCATGCTCGAACTGGATCCGCCGTTCCGGCAGGTGCGCAGGCACGACGGCTACCTGCCGCTCGAGGACTTCGGCCTCATCGGTGACGGCAGGACGGCGGCCCTCGTCGGCCTCGACGGCTCCCTCCCGTGGCTGTGCCTGCCCCGGTTCGACGCCGCACCCCTGTTCTGCGGCCTGCTCGACCCCGCCCGCGGCGGGCACTTCACCGTGGCGCCGGAGGAACTGCGCGAGGCCCGCCAGCGCTACGAGCCCGACACCGGCGTCCTCGTCACCGAACTGCGCTGCCCCACCGGCACGGTGCGCGTCACCGACGCGCTGGTGCTGCGCTCCGGCGCCGACCTCACCGACGACGCCCCCGCCGACCGCGGCGAACTCGTCCGCTCGGCCGTCGTCCTCGACGGCCGCGTACGCCTGCGCGTCGACGTCGAACCGCGCGGCGGTGCGCAGGCCCAGGCGCTGTTCAGCGGACTGGAGGTCCGCGTGCCGCGCCGGCCGGACCTGCGGCTGCACCTGCGCTCCAGCCGGCCGCTGGAGTCCCTGCACAGCGCCCATGACCTGCGGCAGGGCGAGCGCCTCGACCTGGTGCTGTCCTGGGGCCGCTTCCACCGGCACCACCGGTTCGACGCCGAGGCGATGGTGGCAGGCACCGCCGACGCCTGGCGGCGCTGGATGACCGACTTCGGCTACGACGGCCCCGAGGAACCCCTGGTCCGCCGGTCCGCGATCACCCTGAAGCTCTGTGACGACTGGACGAACGGCTCCCTCGTCGCGGCGCCCACGTCCTCCCTGCCCGCGCCCGTCGGCGGGATCCGCAACTGGGACTACCGCTACACCTGGATCCGCGACGCCGCCTTCACCGTGTTCGCCATGCGCCGGATCGGCTTCCGCGGCGAGGCGGACGCGTTCCTCGGCTGGGTCCTGGACGCGTTCGAGCACAGCCGGCGGCCCCGCATCATGTACGACGTCGACGGCTGCCCGGTGCCCGGTGAGGCCGAGGACCCCGGGCTGGAGGGCTACCGGCGCTCGGCCCCCGTACGGTGGGGCAACGGAGCCGCCGACCAGCGTCAGCACGACGTCTACGGCGAGGTGCTGGACTGCGCGGACCAGTGGCTGCTCGCCGGCGGCGCCCTCCAGCCCGCGCTGTGGAGCGGCCTGTGCCGGCTCGCGGAGACCGCCGACCGGGCCTGGCGGGAACCCGACCAGGGCATCTGGGAGGTGCGCAGCGAAGGCCGGGTGTTCACCTACTCCGCCGGGATGTGCCAGGTGGCCCTCGACCGGGCGGCATCGATCGGCGAGCGGCTCGGCCTGCCCGGTCGGACCGCGGCGTGGCGGGCCTCCGCGGACGCACTGAGCCGGCTGATCCTCGAGCGCGCGTGGGACGGGGACGTGCACACCCTCGGCCGGTACCTGGACGGCGGCGGTGGACTCGACGCCAGCCTGCTCGCGCTCCCGCTGCGGCAGGTCGTCCCCGTGAGCCATCCGCGGATGGTCGCCACCGCCACGGCGATCGCGGACCGCCTCTCGGCCGGCGGCGGACTGCTCCACCGCTACCTCCACGACGAGTCGCCGGACGGCCTCCCCGGTGACGAGGGGGCCTTCGTCCTGTGCAGCTTCTGGCTCGTCGACAACCTGACCGGCCAGGGCAGGATCGAGGAGGCCGAGGAGCTGTACGCCTCGCTGTGCGGCCGGGCGAGCCCGCTCGGGCTGATGTCGGAGCAGATCGACCCCACGACGGGGGAGTTCGCGGGCAACCACCCGCAGGCGTTCAGCCACATCGGGATCATCGCCAGCGGGGTGAACCTGGCTCGTGCGCGGCGTGCCGCGCGCGTGGAGGTGGGTGCGACGTCGTGATCCGTGGTGCCGGGGTGGTCGCCGGGTCGGTGTCTCCGCGGTGGCACCGCGCCCGCCGCCCCGGGTGCGGTCACCTACCGTGCGGACGGGGTCACAGTCCGAGGGCGACGGCGGTGCGGGTGAGTTCCGCGGTGCTGTAGATGCCGAGCTTGGCGCGGATGCGGCGGAGGTAGGCGTCGACGGTGTGCTTGGACAGTCCCATGTGGCGGGCGGTCTGGAGGTAGGTGCGGCCCGCGGCGATGTGGCGGAGGGTCTCGCGTTCGCGGGGGGCGAGTTCGGGGACGTCGCCGCCGGTCCCGGCGGTGTCGGCGTCGGGGCTGGTGTCGGCCTGGGGCGTGGTGGGTGCGGAGCTCATGGTGGTGTCCTTCGGCGGCTCGGCGGCTGCGGTCCCTGCTCACGCCCTCGGTAGCAGGAGATGGATGTCCGAATAGGGCGTTTTGCCCTCTATGAACCACCTTCGCGCTGCGACGTCATGACCCCGTCCGCCGACCGTCACAGACGTGTCACGAGGCGCGGACCTTGCCCGCCGTGCGAGGGCGGGGGACACCGTCGACCGACGTGCAGATCCCGTGGACCCGGCCGTATCCGGTCCAGCCGTTGACATGGCCCCGGTTGTTGCTGATCTGCACCCGTTTCCTGGCCGGGTCCACCGCGGACACCAGGTGCAGGTACACCGTGCCCGCGACACGGGCGAGCACGATGTCGCCGACCTCGAGCTTCGACGGGTCCACCGAGGCGACGGTCACCAGCCCGCGGCTGCGTATCAAGGGGACCATCGAAGAGCCGCTGGGCCGGAACTCGACGCTCGCCCCGCCGGCCAGCCTGCCCGCCACCGCGTCCAGTGCTCCCATGGGGCGATGGTGACGTATGCCCGATCTGTCGGCCAACCGGTTATTCCGGCGCCCCGGATGACGTGCCGTCGGTTGACGGTCTCCGGCGGCGGCACGCGAGAAGGCGCGATTCACCTGCTGGGTGAAGCGCGCCGTGCGGGGATGGGCGCCGCCGGACGGAAGGACCCACCGGGCGAGTCCTTCCCGCGCCCGGCGTGGCGGCCGGCCCCAGGGCCTCGCGGCGGCCCCGCCGGGTCCTGCCGCGGGGTGGGACGGTCAGGGGGCGGTGCGGGTGTCGGGAAGGAGGAGTCCCGACCAGTCGCCCATGAGCAGCTGCGCCTTCCAGGTCGCGACCCGGTCCTCGGAGACCTTGTACTGTGCCGTCACCTCGGAACCTCGGGCCTCGCCGGTGGCCATGAGCACCACGATCCGGGTCTTGTCGACGACGGAGAGCCGGTCCTCGGGCTTGTCCGGCAGGGCGCCGGGCACGGCGCATCCGGACGCGCCCGCCGCTACGGGCAGGCCGGGCACGCCGCCCGGACCCGCCGCGCCCTTGTCGTCCCCGGGAATCCCCTCCCGTGAGCACGGTGCGGGGCGGTCGGCGGAGGTGTGGGTCAGGTGCGCGGCACCCGTGGTGCCGGCGGCGACCGCCAGGGCGGCCATCACCAGGGCGACGGGCCGCTGCAGTGTGTGCCTGGACATGGCAGGTGCTTCTTTCCGGGAGGTGTGCGGGGAGGGGTGTCGCGGAAGGGCGGAGGTCCGAGGAGGGCGTGAGGACCTCCGCCCCCGTCCGCGGCGGGCCGTTGCGGCCCGTGCCTCCGGCCGGCCCTGTCGGGCCGATGTCGTCGCCGGCGACGTCGTGCTCTTGCGTGAGCCGGAGAAGTGGCGATGTCTCCAGTAGGCCCTACGGCCGCTCACGCGTCACGTCGCTGGATTTCGGGACTTGACAGGAGCGTCGCCAGTCGGGGTGCCGGCGGTCCGTGGCTCAGTCGGCGCGCCGGTAATGGGCGGCGACGGCGGGCTGGCCGGTGTAGTTGGGTCCCGCATCGGGGTCGGCGCCGACGTAGCGCAGGGGGAGGCGGACGGTGCGTGGCCCGGTGAGCGTGAGGCGGTGGTGGCGCGCGCTGTAGGTGAACCCCTCGGCCCGTAGGGCGGCCAGGGCGAACCGCCCGGCAGGGCCGCCGTCATCCGCCCAGCGGATCGAGGCGGGGTCGAGGTGGGCGGTCAGCAGACCGCCGGGCCGGAGCCAGCCTGCGGCGCGGGTGAGCGTTGCGAGCCGGTCGCCGACGTAGTGGAGGCCGTGCACGCAGGTGATCAGGTCGTACGGGGCGGTGGGCTCCCAGTCCGTCACCGACGCCGTGACCAGCTCCACGGTGGGCGGCAGGGGTGCCGGTGCCAGGGGCCCCACCAGGTCGACGCCGGTCAGCCGCGCCGTCGCCGGCAGGCGGCCCGCGGCCTCCCGCAGGGCCAGCCCTTCCCCGCTGCACAGGTCGAGCCAGCGCGGCTCGGGGGTGCGGGCCAGCAGATGGCCGACCGGGTCGAAGCCGAGTTCGCGGGCGTAGCTGTTGGCGCCGGTCAGACCCCGCTCGCGGTTCATGGTGTTGTTGGCGACGACGGCGGTGCGCTCGAGCCGGTGGTCCGGCAGCAGATCGGGCGAGGTCATCGGACCATTCTCGGTGTCGATCCGCCTGTTCCCCAAGTGGGTTGGGGGGATTGTGACGGCCGACTCAAATGTGCATCTGAAATGCACATTTACGCTAGGGTGAGGGCATGGACCTTCACCGCATCCGACGCCATCCCGTGCGCACCGCCCGGCGCCACCCCGAGCGGAGGGCCCGGTGAACGCCGGCGCCGTCCTGGCGCAGGTGGCCGCGGTCTTCGTGTGGCTGGGGATGGTGCTCGGGATCTCGTTCCTGGAAGCGCCCCTCAAGTTCCGCGCCGAGGGGATCACCGTGCCCCTGGGCCTGGGCATCGGACGGATCGTCTTCCGTGCGCTGAACCGCGTCGAGGCCGTGCTCGCGGCGATCGCCGCCGTGGCGGTGGCGTGGGAGGTGCCGGGGCCGGTGGCGCTGGGCCTGGGCGCGGGGGCCGTCGCCGTGCTCCTTGCACAACTGTTCGTGGTCCGGCCCGCGTTGAACCGCCGCACGGCCGCCGTCCTCGCCGGGGAGACCGGCCCGCGCAGCCGCGCGCACCTGCGGTACGTCGCGCTCGAGGTGGTCAAGGCACTGTGCCTGGCAGGATGCGGCGCGGCGCTCGTCCTGGAGCGGCTGTGAGCGCGCCCGGGCCCGTCGCCGTGGCGGGCGGGACGGGTCGTGACCTCGCGGACCGTGCGGACGTCGAACGGCTGGTGACCGCCTTCTACCGCCGGGCCTTCGCCGATCCCCTGATCGGTCCGGTCTTCACCGAGGTGGCCCGGATGGACCTGGACGCGCATCTGCCGGTCATGTGTGACTTCTGGGAGTCGGTGCTGTTCGCGGCCGGCCGGTACCAGCGCAACGCGCTGGCCCCGCATCTGGCCCTCACCGCATGGCCCCGTTGGGCCCCGCGCACTTCGCCCGCTGGCTGGCGCTGTGGACCCTGACGGTGGACGCGCTCTTCCACGGTGAGAAGGCCGAACTCGCCAAGCGGCAGGCCGGCCGCATCGCCGGATCCCTCCAGCGCCGTCTGGCCGGCCGCGACGCGAGCGAGTACGTCACCATCCGCCGCCACGAAGGCGGCGAAGCGCTCTAGGATCCGCTTCGGCCGCCCCGGCGGCGGGCGCCCCCGCATCAGGCTGTCGTCGGCCGGGGACCCCTCGTCTCAGTCGCCGAGGAACCACAGGTGCAGGTGCTGTCCGTCGAGGTCCATGGTCGAGACCGGCCGGCTCCGGCCCCCAGACCACCCCCTGCTTGGCGCGAGCCTCGATCGTGCCGCTCGCGCTGCTGTCCTGGAGATTGATCACGGTCAGAGCCCAGGACGGCTCCGAGGGGTGCCGTGGCGGCGGTGCCGGAGAGGTGCCGCGTCCGCCGCCGGGAGCTGTCAGCGGGTGACGACGATCTTGCCGATGCTCCGGCCGGATTCCACCATCTCGTGGGCGCGGCGCAGCCCGGCGGCAGAGAAGTCCTCGATGGTGGTGGTGACGGTGCTGCGGATGCGGCCGTCGTCCACCAGGGTCGCGATCTTCTGCAGCAGGTTCTTGTGCTCGATCATGTCGGGGGTCCGGAACATCGGCCGGGTGAACATCAACTCCCAGTGCCACGCGATGCTCTTGGCCTTCAGCGGCAGCAGGTCCAGCCCCTCGGGCTCGTCGATCGCCGTGATGTGCCCGCCCGGACGCATGATCCGGGCGTACGTTTCGATGTTGCCGGCGGAGTGCGGGGAGAGCAGGTAGTCGACGCCCTCCGGGGCCGCCGCGGCGGCGGTCGCGGCGAGGTCGTGGTGGTCGACCACGGCGTCGGCCCCGAGCCCGGTGACCCACTGCGCCGTCTCGGGGCGGCCGGCCGAGGCCAGCACCCGCAGGCCGGTCAGCTGCTTCGCCAGTTGGATGAGGATCGAGCCCACACCGCCGGCGCCGCCCAGCGCGAGCAGGGTGCCGGTGGACCCGGCGTCGAGGGTGAACCGGTCGAAGAGGGTCTCCCAGGCGGTGATGCCGGTCAGGGGCAGGGCGGCGGCCTCCGCGAAGCCGAGGCTGCGCGGCTTGCGGGCCACGAGGCGCTCGTCGACGACCTGGAACTCGGCGTTGCTGCCGGCGCGGGTGAGGTCCCCGGCGTACCAGACCTCGTCCCCCACCTGAAGGGTGGTCACCCCCTCACCCACCGCCTCGACCACGCCTGCGCCGTCGAAGCCGAGGATGCGGGGCCGGTCGGAGGCGGGCAGCCCGGGGCGGACCTTGATGTCGACGGGATTGACCGACACCGCCTGCACCCGCACCAGTACGTCGCGGGGCTCGGGATCCGGCACCGGCACCTCGACGTCCACGAGGCTCTCGGGGTCCTCCACGGGCAGGCCCCGGTAGGAGGCGACGGCCCGCATCGTCCGTTCGGTCATGACCGCAGGCTCCCTCGGTGCGCTGACGGGTTCCGGCCAGCTTGTCACGCCCGTCCGTGCCCGGCAGCGGCGGCCGGACCATCCGGGTGCCGTTCCCGGGGGCTCCGCCCGGCGGCCGGGATGCGGGGCAGGGCCGGACGGGTCATCCTGACGGCATGCAGCGTCGCGTCATCGTGATGCCGCCATCGACGGGCGGCGGCCGGCGCGTCCGCGTGGACGGCGAGATCCTGGGGATCGCGTACCACCTCCGCGGCTTCCAGGAGTTCCTGCGGCGCGCCGGCCTCGATCCCGACGCCATCGACCTGGCCGACCCGGACCTCGTCGAATGGCGCGGGGCCGGCCCCGGCGTGTGGACGTGAGGTCCCCGCCGCGAAGCGGCAGGCCACCGGCTACGGCAGCTCCTCGCGGCGCGGCGCGCACCAGTCGACGAGCACCAGGCCGAACTCCCGCATGAGCTGGGCCAGTCCCGGCACCGCCACCGTCGCCCGCGCCGCCGGGGTCAGGCCCAGGGTGACGACCCGGTCGCCGGCGCAGCGGCCGTACACCGTGACCGGACCGACGCGGGCGGCGAACGAGTCGGCGACCCGCCCCTGTCCGTCCCGCAGCGCCACCCCCGCGTACGTGTGCGACGCCGGGAGCACGTCGAAGAGCCGCTGCCGGGTGAGCGCGCCCGTCAGCGGCTCGGCCGGCGTCTCCCGCAGGTGCAGCTCGTCGAACACCTGGACGGCCTCCTCGCCTTCCCCGACTGTTCGTGCGTGCTCCCGGAAGATCCGCGTGATGTCCGCCAGTTCCGCCTCGACCTGGGCCGCGCAGCGGCGTTCCACCAGTTCGGCCTGGCGCCATTCGTCCTCGTGGACCTCCAGGTCGTCCGCGGCGGGGTCGGCCGGCGCCAGCGGCGGCAGCTCCGCGCAGAGCGTCGGCAGGGTGTAGGCGACCTGCCGCGGGTCCACCGTCCCCAGGCGCCGGAGCGTCAGGACCAGCCGCCCGGAGGCGAGGTAGGCCGTGCGGTCGGCGGGCTGCGCCCGTACGACCTGCCACACCGCCCCGCCGAGGTCGAGCCGGGTCTCCGGCGCGAAGGACTCCGGGAGTTGTCCTGAGGGTAGTTCCGAGCGGCCGAACGGCAGTCCGTCCGCCGCGTCGACCAGCGTCACTTCGATCAGGCTGTCCTCGGGCATGCGCGCATGCTATCGAGGGGGCAACCGGGCCGGGGTGGGGGCCTGTTCGGGCTCGACGCCAAGACGAAATGTCATGGGCACGCAAATTTTCCCCACCCCCTCTACCCGCATAGACAACGGGCCGCCATCCTGATCCGCGACACCCACCACGAGAGGACCATTCATGAGGACGGTGACCAAGACGCTGGCCGCCACCGCCGCAGCGGCGGCGTGCGCACTGATGACGCAGCCCGCGCACGCCGCGGTGCCGCCCGAGCACGCGATCATCGTGTGCCAGAGCGCCAGCTTCTACGCCAACTACGACAGCGCCTCCGGTCCCCACGGGCTGATCCGCGTCCTGGGCTACGGCAACAAGGTCGGCCACACCCGCGGCGCCCACCCCGTCTACAACGGCTGGGCCGCCACCTTCGACTTCGGCAAGGGCGACTGGGGCTACGTCCGCGTCGAGTGCCTCGGCGGCTACGGCTCCTGGTGACCCCCTCCCGCACCGTCACCCCCACGACAGGAAGGACCACCCGCATGCCCGCACCCCGGATGCTCCGCGCCGCCACCGCCGTCGCGGCCCTCACCGTCGCCGTGCTGACCACCGCCGTGCCCGCCCGGGCGGCCGACGGGACGATCGGCCGGCGCGAGACCGTCTGCGCCCAGGACCTCTACGTCCGCACCGCCCCGCTGGGCGCCTGGATGGGCACCCTCTACAAGGGCCAGACCTTCACCGTCGAGAGCAAGCAGGGCGACTGGGCCTACGGGTTCGCCTACGGCGACATCAACCGCCACGGCTGGGTCCAGGACGGCTGGTTCTGCTGACGTGCCGACCCGGCGCGCGCCCCTTCGACGGATACCGCGGGGCGCGCCGGGTCCGGGCCGCCGTCCGGCCGGGCGGGATGTGGCACGGTGAGGGCGCAGCGCCGAAGATCACCGAGAAGGAGTTCCCGTGTCCAAGCCCCCGCTTCCCCCGGCCGCGATCGAGATGCTGAAGAAGCCCAACCCGGCCGTGATCACGACGCTGAGGGCCGACGGCCAGCCGGTGTCCACGGCCACCTGGTACCTCTGGGACGACGGCCGGGTCCTGGTCAACATGGACGGTGGCCGCAAGCGTCTGGAGCACATGCGCAACGACCCCCGGGTCACCCTCACGGTCCTGGACGAGGGGAACTGGTACACCCACGTCACCGTGGTCGGTCGCGTCGCCGAACTGCGCGAGGACAGCGACCTGGCCGACATCGACCGGCTGGCCCAGCAGTACCTGGGCCGCGCCTACCCGCAGCGGGACCGCGAGCGCGTGAGCGCCCTGATCGAGGTCGAGCGCTGGCACGGCTGGGGCACGCTGAAGGACAGCAGCCAGCCGGGCTGACCGGGGGCCGGTGCGTCAGCCCTCGTACGGCTCCGACGGCGCCCGCACCGGCCGGGCCCGGCTCACGTCCAGGAACGGGATGGGACCCTCGTTGACCGGGTCCTTCGCCCTGCGCGCGGTGTAGGTCCCGGTGACGTCCAGCCAGGCGTCCGGCCGCAGGACGGGCGGCACCTGCCCGGTCAGGCCGATCTTGACCGGGCGGGCGTCGGCCGCGCAGCAGTTGAGCACCATGCGGGTCAGGTACGGGGTGCCGTCGCGGCCGATGCTGACGAACCCGGTGAGGGTGACCTGACGGCCGCCCAGGGACCGCCCGTGGTCGTAGACCGCCCGGCCGGCGTAGTCGGCGGTCTCCATCCGCAGCGGGTCCCCCGCGGGCAGGGCGGGGAAACCGAAGGGGCGCGGGACGGACGTGCCGGTCCGGGCGGCGGAGTAGGAGCCCAGGGCGGGCGGGGCGACCAGGACGAGCGCGACGAGCGGCAGCACCAGCAGCCACGCGACCTTCGGCTCGCGGTGCGGGTGCGCGTGCCCCGCGTCGTGCGCATGCCCCTCGTCCGGGTCCGCCCCGGTACGGCGAGCGCGGCGGGGGCGGCGCAGTTCGTACCAGACGGTCGCCAGGGCGGCGACGACCAGCACGGCGCCGGCCGCCAGCAGCAGCGGCTGCAGCCCGGCCTTGACGTAGCGCAGGTAGAGGTCGCTGAGCCCGGCGTGGAGCATCGCCACCCCGGTCAGGAGCAGCACGGCGGCCTGTGCCTCCCGGTTCACAAGAACACCGTCCCGGTCAGGGACGCCACCACGACGGCCACGGCGAAGGTGGCGGGCGCGAACCGCACCGCGAACGCGCGTCCGAACGCGCCCGCCTGCAGCGCGAAGAGCTTCAGGTCGATCATCGGCCCCACGACGAGGAACACCAGCCGGGCGGTGAGGGAGAACTGCGACAAGGACGCGGCCACGAAGGCGTCGGCCTCCGAGCAGATCGACAGCACCACCGCGAGCACCGCCAGCGCGAGCACGGACACCACCGGGTTGCCCGACGCCAGCCGCAGGACGTCCTCGGGCACGAAGGACTTGAGCGTGGCCGCCGCCATCGCCCCGACCACCAGGAACCCGCCTGCGTGCATCACGTCGTGCCGTACCGAACCCCAGAACGCCGCACCCTTGCCCTGCCCCTCGGCCGACGGGTGCGCCGCGGGGCGCAACCGGTCGGCGTGCCCCAGACGCTGCCACAGCCAGCCCATGGCGCAGGCCACCAGCAGGCTCGCGACGAACCGGGCGACTACCATGCGCGGTTCGTTCGGGAAGGCCACGGCCGTGGCGGTCAGCACCACCGGGTTGATCGCCGGCGCGGACAGCAGGAACGTCAGCGCCGCCGCCGGAGCCACCCCCCGCCGCACCATCGCCCCCGCGACCGGCACCGACGCGCACTCGCAACCCGGCAGGACCGCCCCCGCCACGCCCGCCACCGGCACCGCCACCGCGGTCCGGCGCGGCAGCGCCCGCGCGAAGAACGACGGCGGGACGCACACCGCGAGCACCGCCGAGAGCACGACGCCCAGCACCAGGAACGGCAACGCCTGCACCACCACCGCCACGAACACGGTCATCCAGCTCTGCATCACCGGCGCGGACAGCGCCCCGCGCACCGGTCCCTGCAGCATCAGGGCGACGAGCAGCAGCAACGTCAGCACCAGCGGCGAACTGACCCGCCACCCCTGTTCCGGATCCGGCCGCCCGGCGTCCTGCCGTGCGGTCCCGGCCGGCGCCGGGGCCTCCTTGGTGACGGTCACGGGCGTGCTACCTCCGGCGGGCAGGGGGACGTGAGGAAGGAACTGCACCCTCCCTACGCCGCGGCCCGTCACGCCGTCTCATGCCCCGCCAGGACTTTGCGCAGCCTTGGTGCGGGCAGTCCCACGATGGCGGCGAACGCGGCGGGAGCGGGGGAGGAGCGGCGGGCCCCACCGCGGTGTGAGTCCGGCCCGCGCCCGGCCCGGCCGCCCGGTCAAAGCACGTGCTGGCCCTTGCCCAGCGCGATGACACCGTTGGCGGAGGCGTGGTAGAGCTCACGGTCACGCTCCGGGTTGACGCCCACGGTGGCGCCGGCGGGCACGACGACGTTCTTGTCGAGGATGGCGCGGCGCACGACCGCGCCGCGCCCGATGCGGACGTTGTCGTGCAGCACCGACCCCTGCACCACCGCGCCCTCCTCCACCACGACCCCCGGCGACAGCACGGACTGCGTGACCTGCCCGGAGATGATGCAGCCCGGGCTGACCATCGACTCGCCCGCGATCCCGCCGGCCACGAACTTCGCCGGGGGCAGCCGCAGCGAGTGCGTGTACAGCGGCCACTGGTCGTTGTAGAGGTTGAAGACCGGGTGGACCGAGATCAGGTCCTGGTGGGAGTCGTAGTAGGCGTCCAGGGTGCCCACGTCCCGCCAGTAGCCGTGGTCGCGGGCGGTCTCGCCGGGCACGTGGTTGTCGTCGAAGTCGTAGACCTGCACCTGCCCCTTGGCGGTCAGCAGCGGGATGATGCTGCCGCCCATGTCGTGCACGGAGGAGTCGTCCTCGGCGTCCTGGGCCAGTGCGTCCAGCAGTACCTTGGTGGTGAACACGTAGTTGCCCATCGAGGCGTACACCCGGTCGGGGTCACCGGGCAGGCCCGGCGGATCGGCGGGCTTCTCCAGGAACCGCTCCACCCGCACCCCACCCGGTCCCGGGGTGATGATCCCGAACGAGGAGGCCTGGTCACGCGGGATGCGGATGCCCGCCACCGTGGCCCCCGCTCCCGCCTCGATGTGCTGGCGCAGCATCTGCCGGGGGTCCATGCGGTACACGTGGTCGGCGCCGAACACGACGATGTAGTCGGGCTGCTCGTCGTACACCAGGTTCAGCGACTGGTAGATGGCGTCCGCGCTGCCGAGGAACCACCGCGGGCCCAGCCGCTGCTGCGCCGGGACGGGGGTGACGTAGTTGCCCAGCAGGTTCGACATCCGCCAGGTGGTGGTGATGTGCCGGTCCAGGGAGTGCGACTTGTACTGCGTCAGCACGCAGATGCGCATGATGTCGCCGTTGACGAGGTTGGACAGGACGAAGTCCACCAGCCGGTAGGCGCCGCCGAACGGCACCGCCGGTTTGGCGCGGTCGGCGGTCAGCGGCATCAGCCGCTTGCCCTCGCCGCCCGCGAGCACGATTCCCAGCACCGAAGGTCCGCCGCGCATCCCTGCCCCCTTTGCCGCTACCGCCCTTGCGACTTGCCGATCTCCTCGTACACGCCCACGGTGCGGCGGGCCACCGCGTCCCACCCGAACTCCGCCACCGCCCGCTCGCGTCCCGCCGTCCCCATCCGGGCCGCCGCCGCAGGATCGCCGGCCACCGCGCCGACCGCCGCGGCCAGCGCCGCCTCGAAGGCCTCCGGGTCCTTCTCCTCGTACGGCACCAGGAGCCCGGTCACTCCGCCCTCCACCACCTCGGGGATCCCGCCCACCGCGGAGGCGACCACCGGGGTGCCGCACGCCATGGCCTCCAGGTTCACGATGCCCAGCGGCTCGTACACCGACGGGCACACGAACACCGCGGCGTGCGTGAGCAGTTGCACCACCTGGGGCCGCGGCAGCATCTGCGGGATCCAGATCACCCCGCCGCGTACGGCCTGCAGTTCCTCCACCAGCTCGCGGAACTCGCGGTCGATGGCCGGGGTGTCGGGCGCCCCGGCGCACAGCACGATCTGCAGGTCCGGATCGATCCGCCGGGCGGCCCGCAGCAGGTGCGGGACCCCCTTCTGCCGTGTGATCCGGCCGACGAACAGTGCGTACGGGCGGCCCGGGTCGACGCCGTGTGCGGTCAGCGCCCCCGTGGACCCGTCCGGCCGGTACAGGCGCGTGTCGATGCCGTTGTGGACCACGTGCACACGCGCCGGGTCGAGCGCCGGGTAGCTCCGCAGGATGTCCGCGCGCATCCCGTGTGATACGGCGATGACGCCGTCGGCGGCCTCGACCGCCGTCCGCTCCGCCCAGCTGGAGAGCGCGTAGCCGCCGCCGAGCTGCTCGGCCTTCCAGGGGCGCAGCGGTTCGAGGGAGTGGGCGGTCATCACGTGCGGGACGCCGTACAGCAGTTTGGCCAGGTGGCCGGCGAGGTTGGCGTACCAGGTGTGCGAGTGCACCAGGTCCCGGCCGGCCAGCGCGGCGGCCATCGACAGGTCGACCGACAGGCTGCGCAACGCCTCGTTCGCGCCCCCGAGCTCCGCGGCGGCGGCGTGCCGGCTGACGCCGGGGCCGCCCGCGTCCTCCGTGCCTCCCGTCACGTCCGCGCCGTCCGCCCCGGCCCAGCAATGGACTTGAAGATCCGTCAGGGACCGTAGCTCGCGCGCCAGGAACTCCACGTGGACGCCCGCCCCGCCGTAGACGTACGGCGGGAACTCCCGCGTGAGCAGTGCCACCTTCACGGGCGCCTCCCCGGGTCCCGTCGCCGTGTTGGGACATCCATGCCCCGCAGAACGGTGTTCGATCCGTCTTCCCCGGCTTTCGCCGTGTGATGCCCTGCGCGGAATTCCTTCGACTTCGCCTCCCGCTTGGTGGATCGTCGGGCGCATGCGACAGGACGAGATCTGGAGCGAGGAGACCGCCCGGAACTACGACACCCCCGGCACCGGCATGTTCGCCCCGGACGTACTCGGGCCGGTCGTGGACCGCCTCGCGGGACTCGCCGACGGCGGACGGGCGCTCGAGTTCGCCATCGGCACCGGCCGCGTGGCCGTGCCGCTCGCGCGGCGAGGCGTACCCGTCAGCGGCATCGAGCTGTCACAGCCCATGATCGACCGACTGCGCACCAAGGCGGACGACGCGTCGATCCCGGTCGTCACCGGCGACATGACCGCCGCCCGCGCCCCGGGCACCTTCCGGCTCGTGTACCTCGTCTACAACACCATCTCGAACCTGCTCACCCAGGCCGCACAGGTCGCGTGCTTCCGCAACGCCGCCCGCCATCTCGAGCCGGGCGGGTGCTTCGTGATCGAACTGTGGGTCCCCGAGCTGCGCAAGCTGCCACCCGGCCAGCAGGCGGTCGTCTTCCACTCCGAATCCGGCTACATCGGGCTGGACACCTACGACGTCCTGGGGCAGCGGGTCGTCTCGCACCACTTCCGGTTCACCGACGGCGAGCCGGCCCGGCTGTTCCGTTCCCCGCACCGTTACATCTGGCCCTCGGAGCTCGACCTCATGGCCCAGCTGGCCGGATTCACGCTGGAGTCCCGCCACGCCGACTGGCAGGGCGCCGAGTTCACCGCCGAGTCACGCTCCCACGTCTCCGTCTACCGGCTCCCCGCCGCCGAAGGGTGACCGGGTCGCCCCCCGCTGCCCCGGCACGGTTCAATGCCGGAATGGTGGAGTGGGCGCACATGCCTGACTGCTGGTCCGACGTCGATCGCGTTCCGGAACTCCTGGCGCGGGTGGAGTGCCGGGACGACCCTGAAGCGTGGAAGGAACTGGGGTGGCGCCTCGTGCTCGAGCACGACCTGGTGTCCCCGGCGAGCTTCGCGTCCCTGCCACGCCTCGTGCGCCTCGCCGCGCACAGCGCGGAGGCACGCGCCCTGGCCGGGAGGATCCTGGCGCGCGCGGCCGGCCGGCACGGTCGCGACGACCTTCTGGCCGGTTGCGCCGCCGTGATCGCGAAGTTCGGCGAGGTGCTCGACCGGCACCTGCGGTCGAGGCCCGCCGACTACCTCGCGTCCTTCCTCGCCCTCCTCGCGGTGAGGGGGGAGTACCACTGGGCGAACGTCCTGGAGGGCTTCACGGACGACATCATCAGAGTGGAGTGTCCGCACTGCGGTGTCGAGGTGACGATCGCCGTCGGCGGCTTCGGGTGCTACGCGCAGGTGTGGGACGGGCCTGAGGAGATCCGGCGGGACCTGCGTGCGGCGGACGCAGGGGAACTCACCGGAACGGGCCGGTGGATGCACGGGATCTGCGTCCGCGACGGTCAGCGGGCCCTCGCCGACGGGATCGCCCACTTGTTCGGTTCGGCGGAGTGCCCGGGCTGTGCCGGCGTGTTCAACGTCGCGGACGAGTACTCCTGCGCCAACCGTCCGGTCATGTGGTGACCGGCGCTCCTAGGCCGTGTCGTCAAATGCCCGCCTGCCCAGCGACGCCTGGCACGGCACTCCCCCAGCCTTCGGCCGGGGGTGCCCCCACGCTGCGTTGTCGAATCGTCCGAGTAGCCCACTACGAGGACGACTCTCCGCCTTGCGATGCACCGCACCAGACGCCGCTGGGCCCGCCCTCCGGGCGGCCGGCGCTCATTTGACGACACGGCCTAGTCCTCCTCGCCGCTCAGGGAGCCCGCGGTGGTGAGGGTGGCGGTGTCCGGGGCCGGGGCCGGAGCCGGTGAGGCGGCCGGGTCAGGGGCGGCGGCCATGGCCGGGGTGGGGGCCGGGGGGACGGGCCGGGCTTCCGCGGTGCGCTTGGCGGTGGCGCGGGTGAGGGAGACCGTCGGGGGAGCGGGCGGCGGCGCGAGGGAACGGGCGAGGTCGCGGTCGAGGCGGCGCAGCTGGGACTGCATGTGGGCGGTCAGGCGGGTGCGGTAGGCGTTCTCGAAGGTGCGCAGGTCCTCGACCTTGCGCTGCAGCGCGGTGCGGGCGGAGGCCAGGGTGGTCATCGCCTGACGGTGCTTCTCGCGAGCCTCGTGCTCGAGGGCCAGGGCCCGGTCGCGGGCGTCCCGGCGCAGGCTCTCGGCCTGTCCGAGGGCCTCGCCGACGATCTTGTGGGCCTCGGCGCGGGCCTCGGCGACGGCCTGCTCGGCGGTGCGTTCGGCCAGGGCGAGCAGGCGGGCCGTGCTGTCGACGGCGAACCCGGGCTGCCCGTCCGTGACCTCCTCGGCCTCGGCGGGCTCGGCGAGCCGCGCGGGCTCCGCCACCTCGGCGGCGGGGACGGGGACGCGTTCCGGCGCCGCCTGGGGTTCGGGTTCCGGCTCCGGCTCCGGTTCGGGTTCGGGCTCGGGTGCCGACGCCACCTCGAGTTCGGGCTCCTCGTGCTGCCGGTCGGCGGACTCGACGGCGGAGAGCGCGGCGCGCAGGTCCTGGTTGATCCGCAGCAGCCGGGTCAGCTCGGACTGCACCTCGTCCAGGAAGTCGTCGACCTCGCGCTCGTCGTAGGCCTCGCGGAGGCGGACGGTGGTGAACTGCATCCTGCGCACGTTCTCGGGGGTAATCGGCGTCTGTGCCATCTGCTCACCTCGAGGTCTTCGTCGACAAGTCCTGACCGCATCCGTCAACTCCAGCTTGGGCGGCGGGCCGGGCCGGGGCAGCCCGGGAACACCGCGTGGGGGCGGTGCGGGCGGTGTCACCTGCGCCGATCGTGGGACCCGGGCGAACGGCGTGGATGGCGCAACTACGGGCGGCGCAGTGGCAACTGTGATCATCCGCGTCGTCACCGCGTCCGCAGACAGCGTGGATTTCCCTCCGCGCCCGGCGAAAGGGCCGGACGGGTGAATACGGGCCCCCGGGGCCGGGGTACGGGATGCGCATGGAGATGCCGGGTGGGGGCGGAGGGGCGCGGTTCTTCCCCGTCGGGGTGGGCCGAACGGTGTACCAGGTGCCGCGTGGATCCGCCCGCGGCCGGGGTCGTTCCGCCGTCGCGATGACCGGCGGCCGGATCCGCGACGAACTGCGCGCCCTCGCGGCAGCCCCCGGCCCCTGACCAGCCCGCGCGAGCCCGGGCCTAGGCTCGCGACGACGTCGTACCAGCTCGTGCCAGGTGCCGGGCGCCCGCACGGCCCGACCCACCAGCGAAGGGAATCCCATGACGCGGCCCGTCATCATCGGAAGCGAGCGCAGCGAGGTCGGCCTGCCGGCCGGGATGGACGTCCTGCGGCGCGGCGGGACGGCGGTGGACGCCGTGGAGGCGGCGATGCGCCGCTGCGAGGACAACCTCACCGACCACTACGTCGGCACCGGCGGGCTCCCCAACGCGCAGGGCGTCGTCGAGCTGGACGCGTCGGTGATGACGGGCTCGGACCGCAGGTTCGGCGCGGTCGGCGCGCTGCGCGGGTTCCCGAATCCGATCTCGGTGGCGCGCGCGGTGATGGAACGGCTGCCGCAGCACTGCCTGCTGGTGGGGGAGGGCGCGGCGCTGTTCGCGCGGGAGAACGGGTTCGAGGGCGCCGAACTGCTGACCGAGGAGTCCCGGGCCATGTGGCGCGAGCAGCTGCTGACCGCGGCCGAGGCGGTGGAGGGGGAGAACACCCCGGCCGTGGACGGTGACCACCGCTACCGGCGGGCGGCGCTGGAGCTGGTGCGGCGGATGGCGCCGCACGAGGGGCCGTGGGGGACGATCAACATCATCGCGCTGGACGCGCACGGCGAGATGTGCGTGGGCGTCTCGACCTCCGGTTACCCCTTCAAGTACCCGGGACGGGTGGGGGACTCCGCCGTCCCGGGGGCGGGCAACTGGTGCGACCTGCGCGGCGGCGGGGCGGCCTGCACCGGACGCGGCGAGCTGAGCCTGCGCGGCGGGACGGCGCGTACGGTGGTCGACCTGCTGGCGCTGGGCAAGGAGCCCGCCGACGCGTGCCGGGTCGCGCTGGAGGAGGCGGCCGGCCTGCCCGACGAGTACCGGTCCGAACTGCGGGCACTGGCGCTCACGCCGGACGGGCGGCACGGTGGCGCGGCCGGACAGGAGGGCAGCGTCTACGCCGTGATGACCGACGCCTCCACCGAGCCGGAGCTCCGCCCGCGCACGCTGCTCTGAGGGCCGTCCGGGCCTACGGCTGGGGCGCGATCAGTTCCCCGCTGGTCGCGTCCCGGATGGTGATGGCCTCCACCGGGCAGGACTCCGCGGCGTCGACCAGGAGCTCGTCCGGTTCGGCCGTCGGGTGCCTGGGGCAGGACTTGCGGTCGCGGAGCTCGAAATGCTCGGGGGCGATCCCGGCGCAGGAGCCGGTGCCGATGCAGGTCTTGCGGTCCACCTCGATCTGCCAGGTCATGATGCGTGTCCTCCGGTGTCGTCAGGTCCGGTCCCAGATGACCGGCATCCGCTCGGGCCCGCGCAGGGCGACGCCGGACTTCCACACGACGCTCTCGTCCGGTCCGGCGAGGCGCAGTCCGGGCAGCCGGTCGAGCAGGGTGCGCAGGGCCACCTGCAGCTCCATACGGGCCAGTTGGGCGCCCAGGCAGTGGTGAGGTCCGTGCCCGAACCCGACGTGGGAGGCCTCCTGGCGCAGCACGTCGAGCCGGTCGGGGTCGGTGTACACCGTTTCGTCGCGGTTGGCCGACACGGGGCAGACGACCACCGCGTCCCCGGCGCGTACGGTGCCGCCGCTGAGCTCGACGTCGTCCAGCGCGTAGCGGGGCATGCCCGCGCCGTTGCCCAGGGGGACGTAGCGCATGAGCTCCTCGACGGCGCCGGGGACCAGACCGGGGTCGGCGCGCAGTGCCGCGAGCTGCCCGGGGTGGGTGAGCAGCGTGTAGACGAAGTTGGGGATCTGCGAGGCGGTGGTCTCGTGGCCCGCGACCAGCAGGGAGATCGCCAGGACCTGCAGTTCCCGTTCCGACAGCCGCTCGTCGTTGTCGCGGGCGTCGACGAGGGCGCCGAGGAGGTCGTCGTGCGGCGCGGCGCGGCGTTCGGCGATCAGGCCGGCCATGTAGGCCATCAGGGCGTCGGTGCAGTCCTGGACCTCCCGCGGGGTGTACTTGGTGGTGGACAGCAACGCGTCGGACCAGGTGCGGAAGTCGGCCCGGTCGCCGAGGGGGACGCCGAGCAGTTCGCAGATGACGGTGACCGGCAGCGGCAGGGCGAAGTCCGCCACGAGGTCGGCCGGCGCGCCGTGCGCGACCATGCCGTCGGCCAGTTCGGCCGCGATCTGCTCGGTACGGGGCCGCAGGCGTTCGATGTGCCGGGCGGTGAAGGCCTTGGCCACGATCCGCCGCAGCCGGGTGTGGTCCGGGGGGTCGAGGTCCAGGATGCTGCCCTCCAGGCCCCGGTGCGGCCGCAGGCGCGGCTCGTCGCGGTGGACGGCCTCGGCCCGGCTGAACCGGGGGTCGCCCAGGACGGTCCTGACGTCCTCGTACCGGGTGACCAGCCAGGCGGCCTCCCCGTAGGGGAACCGGACCCGGCACAGCGGCTCGTCCTTGCGCAGTTCGGCGAAGGCCGGGTCGACGGTCAGGCGGTCGGCTTCGGTGAAGGGGTAGTTCCGGGGCTCGGTCGCGGCCATGGCGCATGCCTCCAGTGAGCTCGGGGAGTCGGGTCCGGTCCTCACGACGGTCCGCGGGGACGCCGGGGCGCGGCGGGCCGGTCGGCGAGGGCGGGGCGCAGAAGGTGGCACAGGTCGTCGGCGAGGAGTTCCAGCGGGTCGTCGGTGTCGACCGGCAGGCCGCCGGCGATCCAGGCGGTGAGGAACGACCCGGTCTGGAGCACCGCCATCAGGGCCCGCTGCCGTGCCTGCGCGGGGGTGACGCCCTGCCAGCGCCGGGGCGGGGCCGTGAGCAGGGTGACGTAGCGTTCGTGCGCCGCCAGGTAGCGGTCGCGGGCGCTGCCGTCGTCACCGGCCGCGGACGGGGTGGCGGCCAGCAGTACGCGGATGGTCGGCGCGAGCGCCCGCCAGCTCGCCGCCGCGTGCTCCAGCCAGTCGCGGACGCCGGAGCGGGTCCATTCCGGGACGGCGGCCAGCTCGGCGTACAGGCCGTCGGTGACCTGGTACACCCGGTCCGTCAGGGCGGCGATGACCTCCGCCTTGCCGCGGAAGTGCGCGTACACCGTGGCCCGGGTGACCCCGGCCGCGCGGGCGATGTCCTCCATGGTGGCGGCGACGAACGACTTGGCGGCGAAGACCTCGACCGCCCCGTCCAGGACCCGGTTGTGGGTCAGGTGCCGCTGCTGCGCGCGCAGGCTCACCCGCGGTGCGCCCACCGCGGTCGCGGATCCGGCATCCGCCGGCCGGCGACGTTCCATGAGGAAAGTCTACAAAACGACATCAATCTGTACATTTTGTGTACGGCGGCGGTGGGCCCGCCGGGGCCGGTCAGCCGTGGTTGCGGGGGTGGGCGCGGGCGGTGCGCTCGTTGCCCCGTTTGTAGTTGCCGGTCCAGCGGGCCATCACCAGCTGGGCGTCACCGCGCTCCACTTCCTCCAGGAAGCGCTCCGCCCGCTCCCCGCGCAGCACGGCGGCCGTGTGCGCGCCGTGGGTGACGACCACGGTGCCGTCGCCGCGCCGGCGGTAGGAGAATCCGTGAGGTCGGGGCATGGCGGTGAGCGTAGGGCCGGGCCGCGTCCGCGCGACAGCGATTTACGGGGCGTCGCGGGTCACGACGTGCGGCGAGCGCAGGGCCAGCGCGGCGATGTCGTCCTCCAGCCGCCCGCCGCTGTAGTGCACCAGTTCCCGGTGCAGCCGGTCCAGCAGTTCGCGGGGCGTTGCCGGGCTCTGGCGCCGCAGCCAGTCCGGCAGCGCGAAGAACGCCCCGGCGCGGTCGCGGGTCTCGGTGACGCCGTCGGTGTAGAGCAGCAGCTGGTCGCCGGCGGTGAAGGCGTGGGTGTCCACGACGTACGTGTCCCCGATGAGCTCGGCGAGGTTCAGGGGTGGGGAGGCGGCGGTCGGCTCCAGCACCCGGATGCGGCCGGCGTGCATGAGGATCGGCGGCGGATGCCCGCAGTTGAGCAGTCGCAGGCGGCCGCCGCCGTGCGGGATCTCGGCGATCACGGCGGTGGCGAAGCGCTCCGGCAGGTCCGGGCCGGGATAGCCGGAGCTGTGGCGGATGATGCTGGTCTCCAGACGGCGGACGATGCCCCGCAGGTCAGGCTCGTCGTGCGCCGCCTCGCGGAAGCAGCCGCTGAGCGCGGAGGCCGCGCCTACGGCGGACAGCCCCTTGCCGCGCACGTCGCCGATGAGCAGCCGCACCCCGTGGGACGTGTCGGCCACCTCGTAGAAGTCGCCGCCGATGCGCGCCTGCTCCTGTGCCGCCAGGTACAGCGACTCGATCTCCAGGCCCTGGATGCGCCGCGGCAGCGGCCGCAGCAGTACCGTCTGCGCCGCGTCGGCGACCATCCGGGCGTGGAAGAGCGCCTCCTCGCGCTGGATCCGCACGTGGCTGGCGTACGCCGCCGCCAGGGTGACCGCGACGATCGCGGCCCCGGTGTACGGGGTGCCCAGGTCGGTGTAGACGAAGCTCAGGCCCACCATGACCAGCAGGCAGAACGCGCCCAGCAGCACGGTCGGCAGCACCGGCCACATCGCGGCTGCCAGGGCGGGCGCGACGGGCAGCAGGCGGCTGATCGCGATCTCGCGCGGGGTGGCGAACGCCAGGGCGGCGATGAGCACGGTCAGGATCACCGGGGACAGCCAGGGAGCCTCCCAGCGGCCGTCGAGGCGGGCGCGTCGGCGCCGCGGCCATCCGGACATGATCACGAAGCGCATCATACCGGGGCAAAAGAGAAGGAAGGTCGACCTTCCGGCCGGACGGACCAGCCGACCACCCCGGAGCGAGGCCCGGGGTGGTCGGAGGTCGTCAGGGGCGGCCTGGCGGTGGCGGCCCGTGTCAGTCCTGGCCGCGGCGACCCGGCAGGACCTGGATCGTGTCGCCGACGGCGCGCTCACCGGTCGCGTCGGAGGGGACGTTGACCAGGGCGCCCTCGACCACCATCGCCGACGAGCCGCCGCCGTCCAGGTTGAGGGCCTGCACCGCGCCCAGGGACCGCATGAACCGCGCCGCCTCGCCGAGGGTGAAGCCCTCGCTCACCCCGGGCTGCCGCCCGTCCACGGTGACCAGCAGCAGACGGCCCCGCCTGTCGATGCCGGCCATCGTCCGCGGCTGGCGGACGTTGGACCACGCGAAACCGAACGACAGGTCCAGCGGGTCCAGGGTGCCCTCGGTGGCCGCGTCGATGTGGACGCGACCGTCCTCCACCAGGGTGGGCGCCGCGCTCACGATGCTGTCGCCGGGACCGAGCTTGACCTGACGCCCCTCGGCGTCCCGGACGATCTCCCGCACGACCAGCCGCTTGCCGGTCCGCGCGTGCCCGGTCAGCCACGTCGCCGCCGCGCCGGTGCCCTGCAGCACCGTGCCGCGCTCGGGGACGGAGCCGCCGCGGGCGCCGGTGGAGAGCACCGTCCCGTGCGCGTCGAGCACCACCTGCACACCGCTGCCCGTGGGCAGCGGTGTGCGGAAGGCGGGGGTGAACTCCACCAGGTCGTCGGCCAGGGTGCAGGTCGTGTCGTGGCGGGGCTGCTCGGTCGGGACGCCGCCGGGGCGGCCGCAGTTGCGGACCTTGCCCGGCACGCGGTTGATGCCCTGCACCGCGTACCGGGCGGACCCGGCCCGCACGGTGACCGTGGTGGACAGGTCCGCGATCCGCGGCCGCCGCCCGCCGTCGCCGAGGACGAGCGCCGCACGCGAGCCGACCGCCATCGACTCCAGCCGGCCGTCCACCGCGGACAGACCCGCGACGGTGCCCTGGACGCCGTCGGCGTCCGAAGTGATGAAGAAGCCGCCGTTCACCCCGAGCAGCGACCCCAGCCGGCCGGCGACCGCCGAGGTCTTCTCCCGGTCGGCGACGTTGCCGCCGTCGCTCACCTCGACCGACCCGCGCAGCCGCGCCGGGTCCACCACGGCCACGTGGATGCGCTCGCCGTCGGCGGCCTGCCGTCCGTCGTAACCGGTCCACTCCGTCGACGTACGGAAACCGGCGGCCACGACCGCCGCGTTCGCCGGGCCCGCCTCGGCCTGCGTGGCGTACCGGCCGACCCGGACCTGCCAGCCCATCACGCCGCGCGGGGTGTCGGCGTAGGTGTCCCACTCCACCGCCTCAAGCCGCGGCTCGAACCCGGCCTCCCGCAGCCGCGCGGCGGTCGCGTCGGCCCAGGCGCGGTCACCCAGCGGAGCCCACGTGGCGGCGCCCGTCAGCCGGTTGACGGCGGGGGCCTGCACGGTCACCGTCCACACCCCGGCGGCCGCGGGGTCCCGCAGCTCGCCGCTGCGGACCTGCAGACCCGGCGCCACCTGCTGCGTCGTCCACACGACCCCGTGCGCACCGGAGGCGGCGGGCGACTGCGCCCCCGCGACGGCCGGCGGGACGACGGCGACCATGGTGAGGGCTGCGGCGAACACCGCCCCCCTCCGCGCGGCCTGCCCCACCCGGCGCGCCCTGTCGCGCGGTTCGGCGGCTGTGACGGACATTCGCTCTCCTGACGTTGGTTTCCACCGGGCGCCGCCTGGCGCCGCCCGGTCCTTGATCGCCATCCCAGACGCGCACGGGGACGGGCAGCCCACGCGGCGACGGCCCCCCGGGGAACCCTCGGTGACAACCGGGCGCGACCATGGCGAAGTTGCGTGCGGCCGTGCCGCCGGACCCACCCCGGTCGCGGCGGCGGCGCGAGGGCCAGGTAAGAACATGGCGTGACCTTCGTACCCTCCGTCCCCCGGCGGCCCTGATGCCCTCGCTCGACCCGGCGCAGTGGGCCGTGGCGCTGCTCGCCCTCTTCCTCGTCGGCTACTCCAAGACCGGGGTGTCCGGGGCCGGGACGGTGGGGGTGGCGCTGTTCGCGCTGGTGCTGCCGGCCAAGCTGTCCACCGGCGTGCTGCTGCCGCTGCTCCTGGTCGGCGACGTGGTGGCCGTGGCCGCCTACCGCCGGCACGCCGACTGGGGGCGGCTGGTGCGGCTCTTCCCGTGGGTGGTGGTCGGGGTGCTGCTGGGCGCGGTGGTCGTCGACCGGATCGACGACGCACGGATGCGGGAACTCATCGGCGCGCTGCTGCTGCTGATGCTCGCCGTCCACTGGTGGAGCCGGCGCCGGGGTCCGGACGACTCGGTCGCCCAGCACAGGGCCGTCGCCGCGGGCGCCGGGATCCTCGCGGGCTTCGCCACGATGACGGCCAACGCGGCGGGCCCCATCATGGCGCTGTACTTCCTGGCCGTGGGGCTGCCGATGCTGAGCTTCCTCGGCACCAGCGCCTGGTTCTTCCTGCTGCTCAACGCCTTCAAGGTGCCCTTCAGCGTGGCCCTGGGGCTGATCACGCCCGACACGCTGGCCTTCGGTGCGATGGCCGCCCCGGCGGTGCTGGCGGGGGCCGCCGCCGGCCGCGCGACCATCAGCCGCATCAGCCCGAAGGTCTTCGAGCGCGTCACCGTCGCCCTGACCCTCCTCGCGGCGGTACGGCTCGTCACCCTCTGAGCGGTCCGCGTGGCGGGAACGGGGCGTGGCGGCTCAGGTGACGATCGCGGTGATGAGCCGCCGGCAGCGCTCCGCCATCGCCTGCGCGGACTCGCCGGGGTGGTGGATCCACCAGGTGACCAGGGTGCTGACGGTGCCGGTCCACAGGTGCTTGAGCGCGTCGGAGTCCAGCGGGTCCCCGATCCCGCGGGCGGCGAGGAACTCCGCGCTGCCCGCGGCCGCCAGCCCGTCGATGGCGGTGCGGTGGCGCTCGGCCGCCGCGCGCAGCGGACCCGTGGCGGGCAACGTCCGGTCGTAGAGCACGAACCAGGCGTGGCGCTGCCCCTCCAGCGTGGTGAAGATCGCGCGCAGCACGGACAACGGCGTCCCCAGCGAGGTGACGCCCGGGACCAGCGCGTCGGTCAGTGCGCGCGTCAGCGAAGCGGCGACCCGCTCCAAGGCCGCGGCGTACAGCGCGTCCTTGGACCCGAAGTACTGGTACAGCAGGGGCTTGGTGACCCCGACCCGCTCGGCGATGGCCGCCATCGACGCACCGCCGTAGCCACGGCGGCCGAACTCCTCGACTGCCGCGCTCAGCAGTTGCTCCTCGCGCTCGGCGCGGGGCACGCCCTTGGTCCCGGCGGTACGGGTTCGCGCGCTCGTCACGCCCGTGATTGTAGGCAGTGAACTGACCGCGAGGTCAGTTCACCCCACCCCAAGGATGTGACCCAGTGGTAATTTACCCATCGGTCATATCGAGGTGAGGCGAAGGGCGGGACACGCATGACGCGCACGGGCACACGGTCGTGGTGGGGATGGGGCACCGTCGAGGACGCGGTGCGGGGCGCCGAACGTACGGCGCTGACCGGCCGGGTGGCAGGACTGCTCCCGGACGCCGACCTCACCGTCCACCTCCCTCCGGACGTCGCCTCCCTCGCCCTGCCGCCGGTACGGGTCAAGGCCCCGCCGTCGCTGGCCCACCTGTGCTCCCACACCCCGCACGACCGCGCCGCGCACACCCACGGCAAGGCCTTTCGGGACGTCGTCCGCAACCTCCACGGCGACCTGCGCCACGCCCCCGACCTCGTCGCCCGTCCCCGTACCGAGCAGGACGTCGTCGACCTCCTCGACTGGTGCTCCCGCGAGGGGATCGCCGTCATCCCCTTCGGCGGCGGCAGCTCCGTCGTCGGCGGGGTGGAACCCCGCCTCCCCGACGGACGCCCGGCGCTGACGCTCGACATGGAGCGCCTCGACCGCGTCCTGGAGACCGACCCCGTGAGCCGGTCGGCCCGCATCCAGGCCGGCGTGCTCGGCCCGCACCTGGAGGACCAGTTGCGGCCCTCCGGCCTGACGCTGCGCCACTTCCCGCAGTCGTTCGAGTTCTCCACCCTCGGGGGCTGGCTGGCCACCCGGGCGGGCGGCCACTACGCCACCCTCTACACCCACATCGACGACCTGACGCAGGCGCTGCGCGTCGTGACCCCGTCCGGAACCGGCGAGTCGAGGCGACTGCCCGCCTCGGGCGCGGGGCCGTCGCCCGACCGGATGTTCCTCGGTTCCGAGGGAACCCTCGGGATCATCACCGAGGCCTGGATGCGCCTTCAGCGACGCCCCCGGTGGCGGGCGAACGCCTCCGTCCACTTCGCCGACTTCACGGCCGCCGTCACCGCCACCCGCGCCCTGGCCCAGTCCGGGCTCCACCCGTCGAACTGCCGCCTGCTGGACCCCGCCGAGGCACTCGTCAACGCGGGCGTCACCACGGGCGGCAGCGTCCTGATCCTGGCCTTCGAGTCCGCCGACCACCCGTTGGGACCCTGGATGGACCGGGCCCTGGAACTGTGCCGCGACCACGGCGGCCACGTGCCCGAGCCGGCCCGCCACACCGACACCGGCGCGGGCGGCGACGCGGGCGGGGACGGGGGCACCATGACCGACCGGTCCTGGCGCTCGTCCTTCCTCCGCATGCCCTACCAGCGCGACGCCCTGGCCCAGCAGTCCCTGGTCGTGGAGACCTTCGAGACCGCCTGCACCTGGGACCGGTTCGAGGAACTCCACGCGGCGGTCACCCACGCCGCGAACGAGGCGATCCGCACCACCTGCGGCACCGGAGTGGTCACCTGCCGGTTCAGCCACGTCCACCCCGACGGGCCCGCCCCCTACTTCGGCATCTACGCCGCGGGCCGCTGGGGCAGCACGGTCGCCCAGTGGGACGACATCAAGTCCGCCGTCTCCCAGGCCATCGCCGACCACGGCGGCACGATCACCCACCACCACGCCGTCGGCCGCGACCACCGCCCCTGGTACGACACCCAGCGCCCCGACCCCTTCGCCGCCGCCCTCAGCGCCGCCAAGTCCGCCCTGGACCCGGCGGGCATCCTCAACCCGGGCGTCCTGCTGCCCGCGCGCTGACAGCGGCGGTGCTCGGGCGCCGTGTCCGGTCGGCCGGTGGGGAGCGGGTTCACCCACCCCCTGTGGCTCACCCCGTAGGCGCCCTCCCGCGCGCGGTCGGAGCCGTCAACGCCCGATCGGCTCGGGCGGCGCCGCCGGGGCCGGATCGGCGGGCGTGGCGGCCGGGCGGCCGTGGGGGAGGCGGCGTACGGCCGCGGAGGTCATCGGGGCCAGGGCCGCGGCGGCGTACACGACTCCGGCGGCCGCGGCGACCCGGAACCCCCCGATGCGGTCGGCGAGCGGCCCCACGCTGAGCTGGCCGATGGGAATGGCGACGTAGGACAGCAGGTCGTCGAAGGACGACACACGCGACAAGGTGTCGGACGGAACGTGCTCCTGGAGGGAGGTGTCCCAGCCGACGCCCGCGACCGACGAGCCCAGCCCGGCGGTGAAGGCGGCGGCGATCAGCCACGGGGCACCCAGGTGCGCACCGAGCGCGAGCAGGGGCAGCGCGCCGAGCACACCCGCCAGCACACCCAGCCGCAGCAGGTGACGGGCCGCCAGCCGGTACATCAGCGTGCTCATCACCAGCAGTCCGGCGCCGCGCGCGCTGAGCACGAAGCCCCAGGCGGCCTCGTCGGCGAGCTGCCGGGTGAGCACCGGGCCCAGGATCTGCCAGGTGCCGACCTGCACCAGGTTGACCACGCAGAAGCACAGCGACACCGTCCACACCCAGCGGATCCGGCGGTACGCGGCCCAGCCCTCGCGGATGTCGGCGAGCAGACCCGAGGGGCGACGTGCGGCGGTGGGGGCGGTGAGGGACGACAGGCGGGTGAGGCACCCGGCGGCGAGGAGGTAGGTCAGCGCGTCGAAGGCGATGGCCGGTCCGCCGCCGACGGACGCCGCCAGGACGCCGGACAGGCTCGGCCCGAGGATCTTCGTGGCGTTGCGCACCGAGCCCAGCAGCGCGTTCGCCTGCCGGATCCGGTCCCCGGGGACGAGTTCGGGCACGATGCCGCGCAGCGCGGGCGTGGTGAAGGCGGCGAGGACGCCGTTGAGGAACCCCAGGGCGGCCACCGGAAACAGGGCGTACCGCCCGGTCAGCAGCAGCACGGCGACCGCGCCCTGGGTGACGGCCGAACCGAGGTTCGCCGCCACCAGCACCGTGCGGCGCGGCAGACGGTCGGCCGTGGCGCCCCCGACGAGCAGGAACACCAGCAGCGGCACCATGTACGCGGTGAGGACGACACCGAGGTCGCCGAGGCCGGCCGAGGCGTCGAGGACCGCGAACGCCAGGGCGACCGGGGCCATCGCGGTGCCGAGCAGGGACACCGTCTGGGCGGTGAGGAACCAGCGGAAGTCCCGGTACGGCGGAAGGGATGCGAGCACGGGCGGAGTCTGCTGGACGCGCCGGGCGGGGCACTATCGTTTCGGCGGGAGGCGAAAGATGACCTTGTTGCGGCTGAGTCCGCTGGCCCTGTCGCGGTCCCGGTTCGCCCTGTCGCCGCTGGCCGAGACCCTGGCGTCGCTGCTCGTGCTGGGCGCCGGGTACTGCGACCCCTGGCTGGCCTCCTGGTACGACCGCCACCATGGCGTGTTCCGGGCCGCGCTCGACACCGACCCCTTCGCGAAGGGCCTGGTGCGGCTGCTGGGGTCCACGAAGTGGATGCCGGCGCACATCGTCCTGCCGCCGGCGGGAGGCATGCGGACCACGATCGAGGCCGAACTGGCCGAGGTGGCCCGGGTGCCCGACGCGCAGGTGCGCGCCGAACTGGAGCAGTCGGTGGCGCACAGCTGGAAGGAGCACGACCTCGGCTGGCTGACCGGACGCGACTGGGCCGCCAGGACCGCCGAGCTCTTCCGGCGCACCTGGACCGCGCACGTCGCTCCCGACTGGCCGCGCCGCCGTGCCCTGCTGGAGCGGGACGTCACCTACCGGGCAGGGCTGCTGGCCGCCTACGGCTGGCCCCGCGCCCTGGAACACATGAGCCGGCACAGCGCCTGGGTCGGCGCGGACGCGATCCGCTTCAGCCACCGGGGCTCACCGGACCGGGTCGTCGGCGACGAGGGGATGCTGTTCGTACCGGTCGCCGCCGTGTCCCGGGGCACGTGGCTGTGCGAGGCGCCGCCGGCGTCGTACGCGCTGGTCTACCCGGCCCGCGGAGCCGCCGCGGCCGGGGGACGCGCGGAACCCGGGCCCGCTCTGGGACGGCTGATCGGCACCGGCCGCGCGGCGATCCTCCACGAACTGGAGCGCCCCGCCACCACCAGCGAACTCGCCGCCCACCTCGGCCTGTCCCTCGGCACCGTCGGCGGCCACCTGGCGGTGCTGCGGGATGCCGGACTGGTCACCGGCACCCGTGTCGACCGGCGCGTGGTCTACCGGCGCACCGCCTCCGGGGACCTCCTCGCCGGAGGTGCGGACGGCTGAACGAGACACTCCCCAGGCCACGGGGGGAGACCTGGGGAGTGTGCGGAGATCATCGTCCCTCGAACGGCTGTACGTCAAGTCAGCGGCGCCGACGGGTGGTTGGTCCGGGTCTCCCGAACGTCGTCGTCTCCCGAACGTCGTCCGAGGCGAGGGCGGTGATCACCGGACCGGGCAGGGTTGGTACGGTCCAGGCTGCCGGGGGACGGCAACGACGGGTGCCTGGAGGGGAGACGCGGCCATGCGGGGCGCAGGCGTACCGGAGGAAGAGCTCGAGGCGTACGCACGGGTGCTGGGGGAGGTCTCGGGGACGGGCCGGCGGCTGCGGCGGGACGAGCTGGACGCGCTCCGCACCTGCGGCGAGCGCGCGGGCGGCCGGGGGTACGGGCTGCGCGACCTCGTCGGCACCTATCTGACGGCGACCCGCGACGCGTGGGGCTCGCTGCGGGGCGTGGCTGCCGCCGACACCGCCACCGAGGTGCAGCGGGCCGGCGAGGCGGTGCTGACCGCCCTCGACGCCGCGGTGGTCGCGCTCGGCGAGGGCCACGAACGCGCCCAGCGGCTCCTGGTCCGCCAGGAGGAGGCGGCCCGAAGGGAGTTCGTCGACGACCTGCTGTACGGGCGCAGCGACCCGGGACGGCTCGCTGAGCGCGCCGAGCGGTTCGGGCTGCGGCTGGGCCGCGGGCACGCGGTGGCGGTGGCGCGCGGCGTGGACGCGTACGAGGACGGCCAGCCCGCGGTGCGGCGCATCGAGCGGGAACTGGCGGGCCGCTTCGGCGACCGCGACGTCCTGGTGGCCGGGAAGGACGGCCGGCTGGTGTGCATCGCCCCCGGCAGTGAGCGTGCCGTCTTCGAGGCGTTCGCCGACACGGCGCTGCGCCCCGGGCCCGGGTACGGGGCGGCCCGCCGGGTGGCGTTCGGCCGCACCCACTCCGGCACGAGCGGCATCGTGCGCAGCTACGAGGAGGCCCTCGGGGCACTGGACGTCGCCGACCGGCTGCGCCTGCATCCCCCCGTGCTGCGCGCCGAGGAACTGCTGGTCTTCCCCGTGCTGATGCGGGACCGGGCCGCCATGGCCGACCTCGTCCGCACCGTGCTGGGGCCGCTGGAGCAGGCCCGGGGCGGGGCCGGACCGCTGCTGGAGACGATCACCGCGCACGCGGAGGCCGGGCACGTCAACGCGGAAGCGGCGCGTCGACTGGGCCTCGGGGTGCGGACGTTCACGTACCGCCTGGAGCGGATCAAGGTGCTGACCGGCTACGACCCGGGCGATCCGCTGCACCGCTACACCCTGGAGACCGCGGCGATGGGTGCCCGGCTGCTCGGATGGCCCGACCAACCGCTCTAGCGCGGGAGGTTGCTCCGTCAACAGGCCGTCAACAAGGCGTCAAGACTGCCGGGAACCGGCAATGTGTACCGGCCACCTGCCCTGCCAGCATCGTCACGGCGCCGGGAACGGAGCCAGTGCACGAAGCGGGAGAGGGCGGGGATGCCCGTCCTGTTCGGCTTCGCGCTCGTGGGCCATCAGGGACCGGGGGAGCGTCCCGATCGGTGGCTTGGACGTCGACGCCCTCGACGGGGGACACGGGGGTTCGGGGGAGAGGGTGTCGACGCCCACCACGGCGACCACGAGGACACGGGTCTTCGGCGACCCGTCGCCGTCGCCCGCTGTTCAGACCCGCATACGGGCGGAGGCGCCGGGCCGGGTGTAGGCCTGCCGCGGGGCGAGCGCGTCGTGGCCGCCGGCGCAGACGACGACCGCCTCGACGGGCTCGTCGCAGTCGCGGTGGCGGACCTCCAGGGGCGGGCCCTCCGGGTCGGCGGTGTAGCGGTCGCCCCACTGCTTGAGGGCGATCATCGCGGGCCACAGGTCCCAGCCCTTGGACGTGAGCCGGTACTCGTTGCGGGTACGGCTGCCCGGTTCGCGGTACGGGACGGTGTCGAGGATCCCCGCGGCGACCAGCTTGCGCAGCCGGTCCGCCAGCACCGCCTCGGACAGCCCCATGTGACGGCGGAAGTCGTCGAAGCGGCGCACCCCGTTCATGGCGTCTCGCAGCACCAGCAGCGACCACTTCTCGCCGACGAGGTCGAGGGTGCGCTGCACCGTGCAGTTCTCGGTACCGGTCTCCAGCCAGGTCATGCGGTCATCGTAGGCTGGCTTCGGCATTGACATCCAGAGCTGCGGCTGGCTAACTTCGGATGTCGAAGTCAGTAGGTCAGGGAGGACACGTCCAATGGCGAGGTCGCGTACGTTCGAATGGGGGGACCCCAAGGTCTCCGCGGCCGCGGTCGGCCGCACGAGCGGTCTGGAGTTCCTCCGCGACGTGCTGGCCGGACGCCTTCCCGCACCGCCCATCGCCTCGACCCTCGGATTCACCCTGGAGGAGGTCCAGGAAGGCCGCGCGGTCTTCGCCATGGAACCGGGGGAGGAGCACTACAACCCCATCGGCAGCGTCCACGGCGGCGTCTACGCCACCCTCCTCGACTCGGCCGCCGGCTGCGCCGTGCAGTCCGTGCTCCCGGAGGGCATGGGCTACACCTCGCTCGACCTGAACCTGAAGTTCCTGCGCCCGATCACCGTCGACACCGGCAAGGTCCGCGCCGTCGGCACCGTCCTCAACCAGGGCCGCCGCACCGCCCTCGCCCAGGCCGAGCTGTTCGACGCGACGGACCGTCTGCTCGCCCACGCCACGAGCAGCTGCATGCTCTTCCCCGTCCCCGCGCGCTGAGCGGTACGCGGGCCGGGAACGGCGGGCGTCGCCCTGCCGGCTACCCGACCCGGCAGTAGACGCCCTCGCCGCGGCGTCCGGCCTCGCCGGCGAGGTCGGCCACATCGTCCACGATCGCCCGGGCGACGTCCGGGTCGATGACCTCGCCGTCCGCCGCGCGCTGCCCGGCCCACGCCACGGCGACCTCCCACAGCCGGGACGGCTCGGCTAGCTAGGAGGTGCTGGTCCGCCGATGACAGGCCCCTGTCCCACGGAGACACCGAGATACCGGCGTCTCTCACTGAGCTTTGCTGATCAGCGCTGGCGCCTCGCCCAGTGGCCACGAATACGGCACAGCACCAGCGACATGACAGCCAAGGGTCAGTCGGCGTGACGGCGTCTCCTCGGCCGAGGAACGACCGGCAGGTCTTCCGGCAACCGCGACGGTCCTCCCCAGCGCGGCGATCGGGCCCCCGGCGCGGAGGTCAGGCTCTGGTGAGGACGAAGAACAGGAAGCACAGGAATGTGCCGGACTGCTTCTGTGCGAAGACCTCGGGGAAGCGTTCGCGGGCGCCGGCCGCCGGGGCAGGCTCGCTGATGACGTCGATCCGGAAGCCGGCTGCGGTGAAGGCGTCGGTGATCGCGTGCAGCGGCCTGTCCCAGAAGGTCATCAGGTGTTTGGCGCCGCCGAGTTCCCACATCTCGGAGCTGGTGCGAGTCGCGAAGTAGTCAGTTCCGGGCGGGGCCGCCATCTGGCTGACGAAGGGGTGATTGACGGACACGATGAGCCGGCCGCCGGGCTTGAGTACGCGCCGCAGTTCGGCCAGGGCGGTCGTCCAGTCCTCCAGGTAGTGCATGACCAGGGAGGCGACGACGTCGTCGAATTCGGCGTCGGCGAACGGCAACGGGCCGCCCAGCTCGGCGCGTTCCAGTACCACGCCGTCGCCGAGCCGCTGCCTGGCCAGCGCCAGCATCCCGGCGCTGGAGTCGAAGCCGGCCACGAAGGCGCCCCGTGTGCGCAGGTCCTCGGCGATGGGGCCGGCGCCGCAGCCGGCGTCGAGGATGCGGCGGCCTGCCACGTCGCCGGCCAGGTCCACGATCGCCGGGCGCGCGTAGTAGGCGTTGATGAGGCTGGTCTCGTTCTCGGCCGCGTAGGCCTCGGCGAAGCGGTCGTAGTCGTTCGCCGTCTCCCCGGGGCCCGGGGGAGCTTCGACGGGACTGATCCAGGACACCGGGCTGGGCACATGGACGCCCGCCCGTCCGGCGGTCTCTGGAGCTGCGGGTCCGCCGGTCGTTCCGGGGCGGTTCGGCATGGTCGACCTCGTTCGTTGACGGGAGTTGCGCGGATCGGCCAGAGGTCCTCCCCGGCCCGAAGAGCACAGTGGCACCCTGGACGAGTGATTTGGTTTTGTCAATCGCTTGCGTTCCGGTCCTTCAATGGCCTGCCGGCAGTTCAGTAGACTGCCGGTCGTGACCCAACGCCGGCCGGCGACCGACGCGGAGGCCAAGGCACTCGCCTCCGCCCTCCGCCTGCGCATCCTGCGTATCTGCGCGCGGGAGCCGCGCACGAACAAGGAGATCGCGGTGATCCTCGGGCGTGACCCGGCCAGCGTGCTCCACCACACCAGAACACTGGTCCGCACCGGGTTTCTGGAACCACAGGAAGAACGGCGAGGCGCGCGCGGCGCACGGGAGATCCCCTATCTGTCGACGCGCAAGACCTGGCACATCGAGGCCCCCGCACAGGACCGCTCGATGCTCGACGCGTTCCTTGAGGAACTCGCCCTCGTCCCCGCGGCCGAGGCCGAGGGCACCAGGATGGGGCTGCGCCTGCCCCCACCGCAGATGGAGGAGTTCCGCACCCGACTCCAGGATCTGCTGGAGGAGTTCGCCAACCGCCCCGATGACCCTGCCGCGCCTGCCTGGTCGCTGTTCATGGTGGTGCATCCCGACCCGAACCGGCCTTGACGCCGGCGCTGCCCCGCGGCGACCGGCGCCTCGGGCGCCGACCTCCGGAAGACACGGTTCGGGGCCTTCGCCTCCGGTGATGCCCATCTGCCGACTGGCACTGGCGGGCTGCGCAAGCTGTCCGAGAGGAGCACCGAGAAGCCGCGGACTCCGCGGCTGGACGGGCGACGGATACGCGAGGCCGGCGGGGCATGGGTTCCGGTGATCACACCGGACGGCCCGGCCGTGCCCTCAGTCGGCGGGCCGGGCCGCGGGCAGCGCGTGATCGATCAGTACGCGGGCGGCTTCCAGGGCGTCATGGCGGGGGCGGGGGTTGTCGAGGGAGGTCGACAGCGCGGTGCCGCCTTCGAGGAGCACGGCCAGATGGCGGCCCAGCTGCTCTGCGTCTGCGGCACCGGCGCGGGCGGCGATGTCGATGAGCTGCCGGGTGACGCCCTGCTTGTTGTGCCGGACCAGTTGCCGTACGTCGGGCATCGTGCCCGCCGCTTCCACGGCGGCGTTGTGGAGCGGGCAACCGCGTGTGCTCACGGTGCCCGAGGGTCCCTGGGCGGCGTCGGCGATCATGGTGAACAGGGCCAGCAACTGGTCCCTGGGGGTGAGCCCCGCCCGGGTCAGATGCTGCTCGATCCGCTGCGTCAGTCCCGTCTCGTAGGTGCTCAGGTACTCCTGCACCAGCGCCGCCTTGGTGGGAAAGTGCTGGTAGAAGGTGCGCGTGGAGACCTCGGCGGTCTCCACCAGGCGCGCGACGCCGGTGGCGTGGATGCCCTCCTCGTAGAACAGCTGCGCGGCCGCCCGCAGGATGCGCTCGCGCGCCCCCCGGCCGCCGCGGCGCCGGGTACCGGATGTGCTCTCGGTCTCCACGGCAAAAGTATAGCAGTCGCTTTACTTCGAGGGCCGGGCGTACTAGCGTCGAGGAAAGCGATCGCTTTACCTGGCTGGACCGGGGCCTGCGCCGCGCGACGTGGTGTCGCGGCCGCCGGGCGACGCTTTGATCCGCCACGATCGGACATCCGAGAGGCCATGACGATGCGAGCTGTCCAGTACGACCGGTTCGGTGACTACGACGTGTTGCACCTGGCCGACGTCCCCAGGCCCGTGCCCCAGGACCAGCAGGTTCTGGTGCGGCTGGCGATGGCCGGCATCCACCCGCTCGACAACACCGTGCGCTCGGGGAAGATGCCTCCCGGTACGGTCAAGCCCTTCCCGGTCACGGCGGGCAGCATCGGCGTGGGAACGATCGAGGAGCCCGGTGCGCTCGGTCCGGCGGCGGGGACCCGGGTGATGATCAGCGGCGGCCGCTACGGCATCGCGGCCGACGGCACCTGGGCCGACTACGTCGTTGTCGACCCGGCCCACCTGGTGCCCGTTCCCGACGCGATCGACGACACCGGCGCCGTGGCACTGTCCGCGGGCGCCGGTTACCTCACCGCCTGGCTCGCGCTGACCGAACTGGCCGGGTTCCGGCCGGGTGCCACCGTGCTCGCCCCCGGAAGCGGTGGCGCGGTGGGCCAAGGCGGGGTCGAGATCGCCAGGCGGCTCGGCGCGTCCCTCGCGATCACCACCGCGACCTCCACGGCCAAGGCCGAGCTCGCGCGGGCGGCCGGATACGAGGTCATCGACCTCACCGCCGAATCGCTGCGCGACGGTGTCGCGCGGCTCACCGGCGGCAAGGGTGTCGACATCGTGCTCGACGGTGTGGCCGGGCCGATCACCGGTCAGGCGCTGGGCGCGCTCGCCAGGGGCGGGACCCTGGTCAGCATCGGCTACTCGGGCGGAATGCGGGCGGAGATCAACGTCACCGACCTGATCTGGAAGGCGGCCCGGGTGTGCGGCTTCCAGTTCGCCATGTTCACCCAGGAGCAGATCAACGCGGGCAACGTGAAGCTGCTGGACATGCTCGCCCGCAAGGAGATCAATCCCCTTGTCGACCGGGTCTTCCCCCTGGAGCGGGCCGCCGAGGCCCAGCGCCACCTCATCGAGGGGGGACCCTTCGGGCGGGTACTCCTCGCCCTGTGATGCCGCGCAGTACCCGAGCGCAGGACGAAGGCCCGTGAACACCCCGAAACCCCTGGCCTACAGCACCCTCGTCGTGGACGGGGCGCCGCGCGCCGGGGCGCAGCGCCTGCCGGACGGCGGGCCGATCGTCTCCTCGCCGATCACCACGACGCTGATCCACGGGGAGACGGACGCCGTTCTCGTCGACGTTCCGTTCACCCGTGACCAGATCAAGGAGACCGGCGACTGGATCGAGGCGTCCGGCAGGCACCTGTGCCACGTCTACATCACCCACGGCCACGGTGACCACTGGTTCGGCACCGCCGAACTGCTCAAGCGCTTCCCCGGGGTCACGGTCCACGCCACCGAGGGCACCATCGGGCTCATGCGCCGGCAGGCCGGTGAGGGCCGCGAGCAGATGGGGGACGTGCTGTGGCCGGGGCTGTTCCCCGAGAGCCCCGTCCTGGCCGAGCCGGTCCCCGCGGGCGGGTTCGAACTGGAGGGCCGGGCGCTGTATCCGGTGGAGGTGGGGCACACCGACACCGACTCGACACCGTCCTGCACGTGCCGTCCATCGGCTTGGTGGTGGCCGGGGACGTCGCCTAGCTAGCGAGTGCCGCCGGCAGCCGCGGCGAGAGCGCGAAGACGAGGTGCTCACCGTGATCCGCGCCCGCGACGAGGCGGGGCTCACCCGCCTCGGCCAGTCCCTCGGAACCGCTGCCGGTGAGAAGGCATTCCCACTCGACCACGGCCTCTTCGGGGTCGAAGTTCCCGAACGAGAGCGACGCGAACCCGCGCACCGTCCCGGTCCCCAGCACGGAAGCCGCAGCGGTGTCGTCCGGGGCCGCGAAGAAGTCCACCACGATGCTCACCAGGGGATGATGCCCGACCCGGGGCGGCGGGGCGATTCCGCGGTCACGGCGCCAACGAGGCCTGCAACGAGCCGAACAGGTCACGGAGTTCGCCCGCGCCGACGGGATCGATGTCCATCCGCAGGAGGCACACGTTGTCGTCCCCGTGCGGAGTCAGCGTCGCGTGGAAGGCGTGGTCATGCTCAACGGGGTCGGCCGTCAGCCGCTGCGGAGTGTTGCGGCCGGGGGAACCGGAGCCCCGAACCGGCCTGATGAAGGCGGATTTGCGCCACGGCGGTGGCGCCGGATGCGGCGGTCAGGCCCCCGGGGTGGTGCCGCGGGCGGCGCCGGCCGATGCGGCCACCACGCACAGCACCGCGATCCATTGGACCCAGTGCAGGGACTCATGGAGGACGACGAAGCCGAGGAGGGCCGCCATCGCCGGTTCGAGGCTCATCAGGATGCCGAACACGCGCGGCGGGATCCTGCGCAGGGCCTCCAGGTCGAGCGAGTACGGGATCACCGACGACAGCAGCGCCACGCCGAGCCCCGCGGCCAGGACCCACGGCTGGATCAGCGCCGTTCCGCTGTCGGTCACGCCGAACGGCACGGCCACCAGGGCCGCGACGGCCATGCCCAGGGCCAGGCCGTTGCCTTCCGTGGTGCGGCGGCCCAGCGCCGCGCCGACCAGGATGTACAGGCCCCAGCACGTCCCCGCGGCGAGGGCGAACAGAAAACCGGCGAGGTCGAGTTCGCCGCGTCCCTCCATCAGCAGGACCACACCGCCGGCCGCGAGCAGGGCCCAGAACGCGTCGAGCCAACGCCTCGATCCCGCCAGGGCCACCGCCAGCGGCCCGAGGAACTCGACGGTCACCGCGATCCCCAGCGGGATCCGGGCCAGCGCCAGGTAGAAGCAGAGGTTCATCAGGCCGAGTGTCACGCCGTAGCCGAGCACGACCGTCCACGTGCGACGGCTCATGCGCAGCGACGGCCGCCACAACAGCATCAGCACCGCCGCCGCGAAGAACAGCCGCAATGCGGCCGTCCCGAAGCTGCCCACCGCGCCGAACAGGTGCTTGGCCAACGCCGAGCCCACCTGGACGCTGACGATGCCGAGCAGGACCAGTGCCGTGGGCGGGATCGCGCCGTAGGCACGTCCGGCCAGCGCCGTCAGCAGGGCCCGGGGGGACGGGCCGCGTTCCGTCCTGCCGGCGGTCATCATGGGCACGGGTGGATTGTCGGGGACCGGTCGCCGTGCGGCACGTCGTCCTCCCGCGCCGCCGGGTCGCGGAGGCCGACCGCGTCGTGCCGCCAGAACGCCTCGGCGTAGACCAGGGTGCCCGTCATCCAGGGTTCGTACGCGGGGAGCGCCATCGCCTGGAAGGCTCCGTCCGGGATGCGCAAGGACGGCTTGCGGAAGCCCTGGTCGCCGCCGGGCAGGAACCCGAGGCGCACGTAGTAGGCGGGGTCGCCCTCGACGAAGACGACGGGGACCGCCCGCTCGACCAGCGTCCGCAGTCCGCGCCGGACCAAGGCCGTGCCGATCCCGGTCCCTTGGTGCTCGGGCAGGACGGCCAGCGGGCTGAGGACCTGCACCTCGACCAGGCGCCGGGGGGCGTCCAGCAGACTGCGGGTGAACATCACGTGCCCGACGACCCGGCCGTCGTGTTCGGCGACCAGCGAGAGACCGTCCGTGGGCGTGACGCTCCCGCGCAGGGTGCCGACCAGATCGGCCACGACCGGGCCGTGGTCGAGGCCGAAGGCCCGCCGGTGGACCTGACGTACGGACTCGGCGTCGTCCGGGAGCTCTTCGCGAAGACCCATGCCCGGAGGGTAGGTTCCCGTCCTGGCCGGCGCACACGGTTTTGAGCGGGGAGGGGTCGTCGTGGGGTGGAGTCCGCTGATCTTCACGTTCGTCGACGGTGCGGAGGTGCCCGTGCCCGTCGACGGCGCGTTGGTGCGGGCCGTCCTGGAGCCGCACGCTGTCGGGGATCCGCCGCTCACCGCGGCCTCGGACGAGGGGCTGTACTTCCTGGTGCGGGCCGCGGACGGAGGTGAGGCCGAGGTCTACGTCGGCGAGCGCGACATCATGGTCTCGCGCCCGCACGCCGGCGGGGTGTTCGGGATCGTCGCGGAACTCGTCTCCCGGCTCGGCGCGGTCGTCCTCGACCCGAGCGACGGCGCCGTCGTGTGCCGGGCCGAGGAGTACGCGCACCTTCCGGTGGGCATGCGGGACGCCGCCGTCGTCGTCGAGATGACGGGCGAGGCCCTGGAGACCGCGCTCATCGGGCCGCGCCGGCCCTGACGACCAGGCCCGCCCGGCTCAGTGCCGTCAGTTCCCCTGCCTGCGCGCCCGCTTCACCTCCCGGTGCACCGCCCAGGCGTCGGCGACCGGACCGAGGTGGCCGAGCTTGTCGGGGTTGAGCACCGAACGGATGGCCTGGATCCGCCCGTCGAGCACGTCGAGGGCCATGGTGTGCAGGACCTTGCCGTCCCGGTCGCGGAAGACCGCTCCGGGCTGGCCGTTGACCTCGCGCGGCTCGAACGTCACGTCGATCCGGACCAGCCAGGGGAACACCGTGCCCAGCACCCGGGCCACGTTCTCCGCACCGACGACGGCCCGCGCGAGCTGCGGGGCCCTGCCGCCACCGTCCCCGACGAGCTGCACGTCGGCGGCGAGCAGGTCCCGCAGCGCGTCGACGTCGCCGTCCTTCAACGCGTCGAAGAACCGCCGCGCCAGCTCCTGCCGCGCCTGGCGGTCCGCCGCGAACCGTGGCCGCCCGGCCTCCATGTGCCGCCGCGCCCGCACCGCCAGCTGACGGCACGCCGCCTCCGAACGCCCCACCGCCTGGGCGACCTCCTCGAAACCGAAGCCGAAAACCTCCCGCAGCACGAACACCGACCGCTCCAGCGGGCTGAGCCGCTCCAGCAGCAGGAGCGCGGCCATCGACACCGAGTCGGCGAGCTCCGCCGACCGCGCCGGATCCTGGTACGGATCGCTCAGCAGCGGCTCGGGGAACCACGGCCCGACGTACGCCTCCCGCCGCACCCGCGCCGAGCGCAGCACGTCGATCGAGATCCGGGTCACCGTGGCCGACAGGAACGCCTTGGCCGACACGGGCCGGGTCGGCGAGCCGTCGAAGCGCAGCCACGTCTCCTGCACCGCGTCCTCGGCCTCGCCCACGCTGCCCAGGATCCGGTAGGCGATCGAGAACAGCAGCGGCCGCAGCGCCTCGAACTCCTCCACCTTGCCCATGCCGGATCCCCTTCCCCCGGTCGTGCTCAGTGGAACCGCCCGGGCTCGTAGTCGCCGGCCGGCTGCCGGGCGATGACGTTCAGCCGGTTCACGGCGTTCATAAAGGAGATCAGGATTACCAGGGCGGTGAGTTGCTCCTTGTCGTAGTGCCGGGCGGCGCGCGCCCACACCTCGTCGCCGACCCCGCCACCGCCGTCCGCGACCCGCGTGCCCTCCTCCGCCAGCTCCAGCGCGGCGCGTTCGGCCTCGGTGAAGACCGTGGCCTCCCGCCACCCCGCGACCAGGTGGAGCCGCACCGGGGTCTCGCCCGCGGCGGCGGCCTCCTTGGTGTGCATGTCGATGCAGGCGCCGCAGCCGTTGATCTGGCTCACCCGCAGCGCCACCAGCTCCTGCGTCGCGGCCGGCAACGACGACTCCTTGAACGACCTGCCCACGGCCATGAAGTGCTTGAGGGCCCTGCCCGCTGTCGGGTCGGCGAGGTAGTCCAGTCGCGCGTCCATGGTGTGCTCCTCCGGTGTCCGCCGTCCGTGTCGTCCACGGCTTCACCCCTTGGGACGAGGTAGCCGGGACGCCAGTGACACGGTCCGGTGTGAGCCGCGTCTCAGGATTGAGTAGGCGTACTCATGCGCCCGTGCACCGCGTCCCGCGACCCTGGTGGACATGACAGACCTCAGCGTCCCCGTCCGGCGCGTCGGGCTGCCCGTGCTGGCCGCCGGTTTCGTGCTCGCCGTCCTCGTGGTGTCCGGAATCCATCCCCGGGAGCGCGGCACGTGGGTGCTGGAGACCTTCTGGATCATGATCGGGCTGCCGCTCGCCGTGGCCCTGCGGCGCCGCTTCCCGCTGACCGGGCTGCTGTGCGTGCTGCTGGCCCTGCACGCCCTGGTCCTGTCGGTGGGCGGTCACTACACCTATGCCCAGGTCCCGTTCGGGGAGTGGCTGCGCGACACCCTGGACCTGTCGCGCAACCCGTACGACCGGATCGGCCACCTCATGCAGGGCTTCGTCCCCGCCGTGCTCGTCCGTGAGATCCTCGTCCGCACCTCCCCGCTGCGCGGCAGCCGCTGGCTCGCGCCGCTCACCGTCTGTGCCTGCATGGCGTTCAGCGCGTTCTTCGAACTAATCGAGTGGTGGGCCGCGTTGATCGGCGGGGACGCCGCGGACGCGTTCCTCGCCACGCAGGGGGACGTCTGGGACACCCAGTGGGACATGTTCTGCGCCCTGGTCGGTGCCGTGCTGTCGCTGCTGCTGCTCAGCAGGGTCCACGACCGGCAGCTGGACGGCCTCGCGCCGCGCGGCGCCGGGCGGCTCGGGTGAGGGTGACGGGCAGCCGGGCGTGCCCGTTGGAGATGAAGGACGTCACCGGCTCCAGCGCGCCGGGTTCCTCGGCGAGCGTCATCGTGGGGTGGCGCGCGAAGAGCGCGGGCAGGGCGACCGCGGCCTCCAGCCGGGCCAGCGGGGCGCCGAGGCAGTAGTGGACGCCGTGCCCGAAGGCGAGATGGTCCTTGTCGGAGCGGGTGACGTCGAAGTCGTCGGCGGTCGGTCCGTGCCGGCCGGGGTCACGGCCGGCGGCGGCGTACGAGGCGAGGATCGCGTCCCCCCTGGCGATGGTGGTCCCCGCCACGCGGATGTCCTCCACCGCGTAGCGCAGGGGCAGGTGGGCGACGGGTGCGTCCCGGCGCAGGCTCTCCTCGATCACGTCGCCCCAGGTGGCCCGCCCGGCACGGACGGCGTCGAGCTGGGCCGGGGAGGTCAGGAGGGCGAAGCAGGCGTTGTCGAGGAGGTTCACCGTCGTCTCGTGCCCGGCAGCGATGATCAGCAGCAGCGTGTCGGTCACCTCGGCCCGGGTGAGGCGTTCTTCGCCCTCCTCCGCGGCGACCAGGGCGCTGGTCAGGTCGTCGCCGGGCCGCCTGCGGCGCAGGGCGACGAGTTCGTCCAGCAGTGCGTAGGTGTTCCGGTGGTTGGCGGCCGCCTCCGCCGCCCCGAGTGAGGTGGTGAAGAGGTTGTCGATGCACCCCCGCAGTCCGGTGGCCATCGCGCCCTCGGGCACGCCCATCAGTTCGGTGATGACCCGTACCGGGATCGGGTACGCGAAGTGCCTGCGCAGGTCGGCCACCCCGTCGCGCGCCGCGGCGGGCAGCCCGTCCAGTGTCTCCTCGACGATCCGCTGGATCCGCGGGCGCATCGCCGCGGTCCGGCGCGGGGTGAACGCCGGTGCCACCAGCTGCCGTAGCCGCCGGTGGTCGTCGCCGTAGGCGGTGAACATGTTGCGCACCGCCACCCACGCGTACAGCGGCCACTGCGGGGTGATCCCGCCCGACGCGAAGCGCGGCCAGTGCCGTTGGGAGTCCTTGGACACCCGTGGGTCGGTGAGCAGGTGCTCCAGCGCGGCGTGGCTGTTCACCGACCACGCCTCGACGCCGCCGGGCAGCAGCACCTTCGTCACCGCGCCGCGGGCGCGCAGCGCGGCACTCTCGGTGTGCAGGGCCCGGCCGCCCGGGTCGAGAAGGAAGGGGGAGTGGCGCCGGTTGGTCATCGGTCAGGCCTTTCGGGTGGAAATGCCGCGTGCCCGGGGGGAGTCCGGCCACCGACGGTCCCGTGTGCCGGGTACGGGGTGGGGCGGTCACACCAGCGGCTGGCCTCCGTCGACCGCGAGGGAGACCCCGGTCATGAAGGTGTTGGTCATCGCGAACACCACGGCCTGGGCGACGTCCTGCGGCGTGCCGATCCGCCGGGCGGGGTTGCTGCGGGACAGGCGGGCGAAGAGCTCGGACTTCCTCTCGTCGCCGAGTCCGTCCCAGGCGCCGGTGTCGATGGTGCCGGGGGACACGGCGTTGACGCGGATCGGGGCGAGCTCGACGGCCAGCGACCGGGTGACGGTGTTGACCGAGCCGTTGGTGGCGGCGACCCCGAGGAAGCCCGGGTCGGGTTCGAGGGCCGCGACACCCGAGAACAGGACGAAGGACCCGTCCTCGGGCATACGCGGGGCGAAGTGCTTGGCCAGCATGATCGGCCCGACCACCTTGGTGTGGAAGGACAGGACGATCGCCTCGGGGGTCAGTTCGCTCACCTTCCCCCGGGCCCGGGCGGACGCCGTGGAGACCACGTGGTCGACGCGGCCGAGGTCCTCGGCGAGTGCGGCGATCGTGCCCTCGTCGGTGAGGTCGACCCGCCGTACGGTGACGTCCGTGCCCTTGTAGGCGTCCTCGAGGTCACCCGGCGTCCGCCCGGCGGCGACGACGTGCGCGCCCTCGGCGAGCGCGGCGTCGGCGACCGCCCGGGCGATGCCGCTGCCGCGGCCCACCACCAGGACGGTCCGGTCCTGCAGGGAAGATGACATGGCACTCTCTCCTTGATCTCGTCGCGTGTGGGGGGCCCCGGTGTGCAGGCGACCGTGCCGGGCGCCGTGCCTAACGGCCGCGGACCTCGTCGGCGTCCAGGCCGCGGTCCACGCCGTGCGGGATCACCTGCTGGCCCGGCTCCGGCTCCAGCCGCTTGCCGTCGAGGGTGACCTCGACCTTGTCCGGCTCGAAGGAGACCAGGTCGTCGATGCGGCCGACCTCGGGGTAGGCGTCGCGGTACGACCACGCCGCCTTCCTGGCACCGCCGATGTCGTAGTAGGCGGCGATCCCCTTGTAGGGGCAGAAGGTCCGGTCCTCGGCGGGCGTCAGCGCGCTCTCGTCGACGTCCGCGCGCGGCACGTACCACCGGGGCGCGAAACCCGACTCGTAGAGCACCACGGGATGCCCGGACCGGGCCACCACACGGCCATCGGAGCGGACCTCCAGCGTGCGGGAGGTGGTGCGGATGTCGATGCGGTGGTATGCGTCCGCGGCGTGACCGAGGATGCGGTCGTCCTCCTCGTAGAAGGCGTCCATCGCCCGCCAGGCGAAGGCGATCCGCCCCTTGAGGTCGCCCGCGTGCTCAGGGAGCGCGACCAGTTCCCAGGCGGCGCGCTCGGCCGTCCGCTCGCCGGCGCGTACCGCGAACCAGGCGGTGTCCCCCAGGTCCTTGTGCCGCGTGACGTGGTTTCCGGCCACCAGCGCCTCGGGCAGGACGTCGGAGCGCGGGAAGTACGCGACCGGATAGCGGCCCGGCTCGTGGAGCAGCACCACGTCCTCGCTATCGGCGATCCACTCGCCCGCGAACCGGACCCGCATGCGGCGTCGAAGGCGCTCGGCGAAGAGCATGCGCTCGGGGAGCGGATCGGGCACCAGGAAGTGTCCGATCCGGGTGGTGGAGAGCGGCCCCTGCTGCCAGGACAGTCCCATGGCTTTTCCTTCCTCGTCGGCCGTCGTAATGGATACTTCGACGCTAGAACCGTTAGTGACGTGGAACAAGCGATCAAGGATTCGTCTTTTGGAGGCGATCACGTCGTAATTCGACGGTCCGGGATCGGCTGGATTCCCGGTGCCCTAATGCATATCTTTCCTCTGTGAGCGTTCGTGTCGGGCTCGAGGAGCTGCAGGCCGCGGGTTTCCCCATGGGCGGGGAGCCCCTGGTCGCACTGGACCTCGCGGACACGGTGAAGACCGCCCGCGAGCCGGCCGAGGACCTGATCGGGACTCCTGCCGCGGCCGCCGCCTGGTGGGGGATCCAGGCGAGGAGGCTCCCGCCGGGCCCCGCCCCCGATCCGGTGGCGACCCGCAGGCTCCGTGCGGCCGTCCGGGAGGCGTTCGACGCGCATCTGGAGGGCCGGCCCGTGGATCCCGCCGCGGTGGAGGACATCAACGCCGCGGCCTCCTCCGTGCCCGTCAGCCCCCGGCTCGTCGTCACCGGAGAAGGACTCCGGGAGACCGCCAGGCGGCACACCGAGTACGGCGGCAACGCCGCCCTCGCGGTGATCGCGGCCGAGGCCGTGGCGCTGCTGGGCAGCCCCGACCGGCTGCGGCTCCTGCGCCGCTGCGCCAACCCGGAGTGCTCGATGCTGTTCCTGGCGGGGAACAGGCGCCGCAAGTGGTGCGCGAGCAACGTCTGCGGCAACCGGACCCGCGTCGCACGCCACTACGAACGCAACCGTTCCGGCCGCGCCTCCCCGGCCGGATGAGCTGCCCGGCCCGGGCCGGTGACCCGCCGCTCAGACCGGGACCCGGCCCAGGAAGCCACGGATGTACTCCGCGATGGGCTCCAGATGGCTCTCGAGCGCGAAGTGCCCGGACTCCACCAGGTGCACCTCGGTGTCCGGCAGGTCGTGCCGGTAGGCGCGGGCACCGTCGGGCCCGAAGATCTCGTCGCGCTCGCCCCACACGGCCAGCAGCGGGACGTGGGAGTCCCTGAAGTACTGGTGGACCGCCGGGTACATGTCGACGTTGCGCGGGTAGTCGCGGAACACGCTGAGCTGGATCTCGGCGTTGCCCGGCCGGTCCAGGAGCGCCTGGTCGTGGACCCAGTTGTCGGGACTGACCAGGCTGGGGTCGGCCACCCCGTTCAGGTACTGCCAGCGGGTGGCCTCCAGGGTCAGCACGCCGCGCACCGGCGCCTCCGTCTCGGGGTTCGGGTCCTTGGCGTAGGCGAACAGCCCGTCCCAGAAGGGCATGACGAACCCCTCCGTGTACGCGTTGCCGCTCTGGATGACGATCGCGGTGATCCGCCGCGGGTCCGCCAGCGCCAGTCGCCATCCGATGGGGGCGCCGTAGTCCTGGACGTACACGGCGAAGCGGTCCACGCCGAGCTGTTCAGCAGCCCGGAGGCGACCTCGGTGAGGCGTCGAAGGTGTACGGGAAGTCCGTCGCCGCCGGCATGGCCGACTGGCCGAAGCCGATGTGGTCGGGGGCGATCACGCGGTGGCGGTCGGCGAGGGCGGGGATCCGGTTCCGGAACATGTGCGAGCTCGTCGGGAACCCGTGGAGCAGCACCAGGACGGGTGCCCCGGGGTCACCGGCCTCCCGGTGGAAGACCTCCAGGCCGTTGACCCCGGTGGTGCGGTAGTGGACGGTGCGGGTCATCTTCGACCTCCTGGGCGCTGTGATCGGTTGCTGTTGTGGGGGCGGGCACCGATGACGACGGCGGGGCCGGGTGCGGCTAGGCGGTCGGGAGCGCGGCGGCGGTGTCCACCTTCGGGAGCCCCCGGCTGTGCAGGTCGGCGATGAACCGCCGGACCAGGGCGTCCGAGGGCGTCATCGTGAGGGCCACGATGTCGCGGTGGACGCGGGGCTCCAGCCGCCGGACCACCGCCGCGGGCCGGCCGGCCAGGGCCGACACCGGCACCAGGCTCACCCCCATGCCCGCTCCCGCGAGCTGGGCGGCGGTGCGCGGACTGCGCGTGCGCAGCACGGGACTCAGGGTCACCTGGTGCGAGGTGACGAACCGGTCCACCCAGACCGCCATCCCGTTGTCCGGGTCGTAGTGGACGAAGGGCTCGTCGGTGAGCTCCTTGACCGCGACCGACGCCCGCGAGGCGAAGGGATGACCGGGGAAGGTGACCACCACCATCTCCTCCCGCCCCAGCACCTCCGCGTGGGCCGTCGTCGTGGTGGGTTCCGGTCCCACCACCAGGTCGGTGGCGCCGTTCATCAGGTGCTCCACCATGCGGTCGGCGCTGCTGAACTCCGCCAGTTCCAGTCGGACCTCGGGCCGGCGCGAGCGCCAGCGGCGCAGTACCGGTACGAGGAGCCACGCGGTCATGGTCTCCGCGCAGGCGATCCGCAGCCGCCCGCCGCTGCCCGCGCCGACCTGCCGTCCGATCCGGACGGCCCGGGTCGCGGCCGCCAGTGCGATCCGGGCCTCCTCGGCCGCGGCACGGCCGGCCGCCGTCACCCGCACACCGCGGGCCAGCCGCTCGACCACGAACGTGCCCAGTTCCCGCTCCAGCGCCGCGATCTGGTGGGAGAGCGCCGGCTGGGACATGTGCAGGGAGGCCGCGGCCCGGGTGACCGAACCCTCGTCGACCAGGGCCACCAGGCACTCCAGCGCCCGCAGTGTCGCCATGTCTAAAATCTATCCGAACTGTTCGAAACTTCCATAAGCCGAAAATCTCCCGGCTCTCCCTGCGGCGGGTGCGCGCCGGCTTCACTCCGTCCGGTGGAAACCGCGCTCCTGCACCAGCCAGGTGTTGCCGTCCGGGTCGGCGAAGTCGACGAAACTGGCGTAGTCACGGCGTTCGGGGTCCGGCCCGGGCCGGAAACCGCCCTTCCACCCGTCGCGGGGCCACTTGTGCCGGACCTCGCCGACCGCCACGCCCCGCTCGGCGAGATCCCGGCGGGCCCGCTCGACGTCACCGACGACCAGGTGGAGGTCGCGCAGCGACCCCGGGACGGCATCGGTGGGACCGGTCCCGATCTGCACCGAGCACGCCGATCGCGGCGGTGTCAGCTGTACGACACGGAAGTCGTCGCCGGGTGCGTAGTCGACGTCGAGGGTGAAGCCTGCGCGCTCCGTGTAAAACACCGATGACCGGTCGACTTCGCTCACCGGCACTGACGACCTCGAAGCTGTAGTCCATCGGTCCATCTTTGATCAGCGCTGCGGCACATCGCCACCGATGGGGCATGCGCAGCTCGAATGACCATTGAAGAAAGCGAGAATCCCGCGCCGGCGCCCCCGCGACCGACATGCTGTGTGGCCTCCGTCGCCGCCGTACGCCGGCGCCTAGGATCACATCATGGCAAATCCCCCGGATCGTGATGTTCCGTCAGGTCCGGCCGCCGGCGACGGTATGCGCCTGGCGGACACCAGCCGGGTCGAGGGCTTCAGCGACGCCGTCTTCGCCATCGTGAATCACGCTGCTCGTCCTCGACCTCTACGATCCGGACCACGGGCCCGGCGAACTCGTGCCGGGGCTCGCCGGCAAGTGGCCGGCGTACGTGGCGTTCCTCGTCTCGTTCGTCTGCGTCGGCGTCATCTGGCTCAACCACCACGGGCTCTTCCGTCTGATCCGCCGGATGGACGTCGGCCTGCTGTGGATCAACCTCGCCATCCTGTTCAGCGCCGTCATCGTGCCGTTCCCCACCGCGGTCCTCGGTGACGCGTTCGGCGATGCGGGGAACCCTCACGACCAGCGCGTCGCGGTCGTCCTGTACGCGCTGGTCGCGGCCGTCATGTCGGCGCCGTGGTGGGGGGTGTTCGGCTATCTGTGCGACCACCCGGAACTGCTCGAGCCCGGTGTGTCGCCCCGCTACCTCCGCTCGCAGCGGACCCGGCCGCTGACCGGCCTCGTCCTGTACGTGGTCTGCGGCATCGGCGGCCGGTTCATCGCCCCCGTGGGGGGGTGTGCATCGCCGTGGTGATCGTCCACCACGGCCTCACCAGCGAGGGCCTCCACGAAGGTCCCCTCGGCCGGCTCTTCGGGGCCGCCCGGCGGCGATGAGCCGTGCCGCCCCCGTCACGCAGGTCCACTGCCCGGCTGGAAGGGCCCCAGGCGGGGCACGGACGCCTTGCCGGTGTTGGAGACCTTGCCGCCGGTCCACGGCACCTTCAGGGACGCCGTCTCGTCCGGCGGGGTGATGAGCACGGCCGCCGGGGTCACCGTGGTCACGCCCGTGATGGACGGGTTGGAGAAGGACATCGCCGACCAGGCACTGGCTCCCGGTGCGAGCGAGACCCGCCGTGCCGGCTGACCCGTGGCGCGTTCCGGGTCCACGGTCACCTGTTCCCCGGCGGCGTTGACGAAGGCGAGGCCCGGGAAGCCGTAGACCGTGCAGGTGCGAGCCGAGCGGTTGGTGAGGACGACCGGGAAGTTCTCCTGGCCCGCGCCGGGGTCGTTGCGGCCGATCGACGCGCTGAGGTCCGAGGTGTGGCAGCGCCCGCCGGCCTGCGGGGGCGTGGAGGCGGTGGGGGACGGCGGGTGGTGCGCCGCGGGGGCGGAGCCGTCGGTGTCCTCGGAGGGCGTGGCGGAGGTCGGCGGCTCACTGCTCGTCAGGTCCCCGCTCGCCGGACCCGCCGAGCCGGGGAGGGTGTGCGGGGCGCTCGCGGTGCCGTTCCCGCCGCTCCCACAGCCGGTCAGGGCCGCCAGGACGAGCCCGCCCGCGAGCAGCGGGACGACTCTGCCACGGCCGGTGCGTCGGCCGGACGGCGTCGCCCTCCGGTCGAGCCGCTCGATGGGCCTTGCCTCGTGCTGGGCCACGTGCATGTCTCTTTCCTCCTCGGCAGGGCGCCGCCGGGTGTCCTGTGCCGGTCCGCATCCTGTACTCCTGGTGAGATGCACCGCGGGCGGCGGAAGTTCTCGCCGATCCGTGGCACCGCTCAACCGGTGATCCGCAGACCGCCGAGGACATCGTCGGTCAGGTCGGGGCCGCCGTCCTGCCGGATCTGCACGTACACCTGGGGCTGCGCGGCACCCGCCCGGGTGAGGCTGATCTCGTCGATCGAGCCGCCCTCCGCGCCGCAGCCGGTCCAGTGACGGACCCGCCCGCTCCATCCCGGCGACCCTTCGGTCCCGTAGCCGCGGCTGCCCCGGTAGCGGCAGCCGCCGTGCCGGATGGCATCCACCCGGGCGGTGAGGTCGCCCCGCTCGCTCAGCCCGACGAACACGCCGTCGACGCCGGAGCCCAGGTCCTGCCAGCTCCTCACGTCGCCGGCGACCAGGAGGGCCGGCTCATGGGTATCGGGAAGGCCCAGCACCCCGGGGCTCCAGCCGCCGCGGACGAGTTCGCGGCCCCAGCCCGCGGGGACCTCCACCCGGATCCGGCCGGTGGCGTCGCTGACCGCCGTCGGCGGCACTTTCTGCGGCGCCCCGGAACGCGAGGCGGCGAGACCCGCGCCGGCGGCCGCGAGCGCCGCGGCGCACAGGGCGATCACCAGGGTCCGCCCACACCGCCGGCGCGGCCGTCCTTCCTCGTGGCCGGCGGACCGGGCGGCCAGCGCCTCCAGTTCGTCGGCGAAGCGCGACGCGCTGGGCCAGCGCTTGCGCCGGTCCGGCTCCAGGGCGCGCAGCACCGCCCGCTCCACGGCCGCCGGGACGTCCGGGCGCAATCGGCCGGGCCGTACGACCTTGCCCGCGGGGCCGGGCACCGAGCCCGTGACCAGGTGGTACAGCAGGGCCCCCAGGCCGTACACATCGGCGCGCACGTCGATGCCCCCGTCCGGGCGGGCCTGTTCGGGCGCCATGTAACCGGCCGAACCGGCGGCCATCGTCAGACCGGAGGCCTGGGCGAGCGCCTTCGCCAGGCCGAGGTCGGCCACGAGCACCCGCTCCTGACCCTCCCGCGCCCCGGTGATCAGCACATTGGACGGCTTGATGTCGCGGTGCACGACGCCCGCCTCGTGCAGCGCCGCGACACCGCGGGCGGCCTCCGCCGTGAGCCGCAGCGCCTCGGCCAGGGCCGGCCGTCCCTGGCCGAGGAGGTCGTCCAGGGTGCCCCCGTCGGCGTACTCCATCACGAAGTACGGCCGCTCGTCGGGCAGTTCCCCGATGTCGAAGACCTGCACCAGCCGGCTGGACGCGGCCTTGCGCAACAGCCGGGCCTCGGAGAGGAAGCGCTCGCGCAGGTCCAGGCGGTACGCCCAGTTCTCGGCCATCACCTTGACGGCGACGGGCGCGTCGAGCGAGTCGTCATGGGCCAGCCACACCATCGCGAACGCCCCCGAACCGACAGGTCGCACCAGCCGGTAGCGGCCGATCTGCTGAGGTGGGGGCATGTGCCTATCATGCACCGACCCCGAGAAGGACCGAGGAGGACCCCTGTGACGCCCGCCCAGGAGACGGAGGAGCTCGCCGCGCGGGCGGCGGCCGGGGACGCCGCGGCCCTGGAACTGCTCCTCGCGCGGATCCGGCCCGAGGTCATGCGCCGCTGCGGGCGCTTCCTGCCCCACCGGGAGGACGCCGAGGAGGCCGCCCAGGACGTGCTGTTCCAAGTCGCCCGCAGCATCGGCTCCTTCGAGGGGCGCAGCCTCTTCCACACCTGGCTGTACACGGTCGTCGCCAACTGCTCCCGCCAGAAGTACCGCGAACTCAAACGGCGCCGCGCCGAGCAGCCGCTCTCCGCCGCCGAGGCCGACACGCCCGACCCGCGCAGGACCAGCGTGGTCGCCGGGACCCGGCTCGACCTGCTGGACGCCCTCGAGCGGCTGGAGGCCACCGGCCCCGAACTGGTCGCGCCGCTGGTGTACCGCGACATCTGCCAGATGGAGTACCGCGAGATCGAGGAGCGCCTCGGCATCCCGCTCGGGACGGTCAAGTCGCGGCTGCACAAGGCGCGCAGACAGGTCCGGCAGTGGCTGGTGGACACGGCCTGAGACGTCCGCGACCGCGGTTCGCGGGAAATTCCCCCGCCGGACCCGGAACTTCCGCCGGACTTCGCGCAACTCACCCATCCGGGGGCGGTGTGTGCCGCCGCCCGAGGATGCCGACAGGAGTTGCGATTTGTCCATGTTCCCGAGCCGTCCGCCCCACCGGCGCAGACGGCTGTCCCTCGGCGCCGGGCTGCTGAGCGCCGCCGTCCTTGCCGCGCTCGGCGTCCCCGCCCAGGCCCTGGCCGCAGAGGGCGGGCGGACCACGGCGCCGCCCGCGTCCGCGCAGCCGCCGGGGGGTCACGTCGAGCCGCTCTGCGGTACGCCCAAGCCGCACGAGTTCACCTGCTTCGGACTGCGCCGCACCGACGTTCCCGCGCGCAAGGGCGCGCGGGCGGCCGGGCAGGACCCGGAGGGCTTCGGGCCCGCCGACCTGCGCAGCGCCTACGGCCTGCCCGCCGACGGCGGGGCGGGGCGGACCATCGCCGTCGTCGACGCCTTCGACAACCCGAACGCCGAGGCCGACCTCGCCCTCTACCGGGCGCAGTACGGGCTGCCCGCCTGCACCAGCGCCGACGGCTGCTTCACCAAGGTCGACCAGCGCGGGGGCACCCACTACCCGGACCCCGACCCCGGCTGGGCCGGGGAGATCTCCCTCGACCTGGACATGGTCTCCGCCGTCGCCCCGAACGCCCGGATCCTGCTCGTCGAAGCCGACTCCGCCGGCATCGACGACCTCGGTGCCGCCGTCGACCAGGCCGTGGCGCTCGGCGCGGGGTACGTCTCCAACTCCTACGGCTCCAACTACGCGTTCTTCCCCGAGGACCCGGGTGAGTCCGCAGCCGACGTCCACTACGACCACCCCGGTGTCGCCGTCGTCGCCTCGTCCGGGGACTCCCGCTACGGCGTCGCCTACCCGGCCGCGTCCCCCCACGTGACCGCGGTCGGCGGCACCACCCTCACCCGGGACGCCGGCGCCCCGCGCGGCTGGTCGGAGTCGGTGTGGAGCCACGACGGGGCCGGAACCGGCTCCGGTTGCTCCCGCTACGAGGCCAAGCCCGCCTTCCAGAAGGACACCGGCTGCCCGGGGCGCACGGTCGCCGACGTCTCGGCCGTGGCCGACCCGGCCACCGGTGTCGCCGTCTACGACAGCTACAGCGGCGGCGGCTGGGGCGTGGCGGGCGGCACCAGCGCCTCCGCGCCGATCATCGCCGGCGTCTACGCCACCGCCGACGCCCCGGTCGCCGGGACCTACCCCAACACCTACCCGTACGCCTCCGGCGGCGCCGGACTGCACGACGTCACCTCCGGCGCCAACGGCCGGTGTTCCCCGGCGTACCTGTGCACCGCGGGCCCCGGCTACGACGGGCCCACCGGCCTGGGCACCCCCGACGGCACGGGGGCCTTCCGGATGGGGCCGCACGGCACCGTGACCGGCACGGTCACCGACCGGCGCAGTGACGCGCCCGTGCCCGCGGCGGTGGTGACCGCGGGCATCTTCCGCGCCACCACCGACGCCCGCGGCCGCTACCGCCTGCCGCTGCCCGCCGGCCGGCACGACGTCCGGGTCGAGGCCTACGGCTACGCGCCCGGACAGCCCGCGGCCGTGGACGTCACCGACGGCACAGCGCTGCTCCGGGACGTCGGCCTGCGCAAATTGCCGACCCACCGGGTGACGGGCACCGTCACCGACGGGTCCGGGCACGGCTGGCCGCTCCATGCGAAGATCACCGTGGACGGCGTCCCGGGTGCCCCGGTCTGGTCCGACGCCTCCACCGGCGCGTACCGTCTCGACCTCCCCGGGAACCACACCTACACCCTCCGGGTCGTCAGCGACGACTCCCACTACCGGTCCCTGGTACGGCAGGTGACGGTGGGCTCCGCCGACCGCGGCCTGCGCCTGGCGCTGCCCGCGGACACCTGGGCGACCGGCAACCCCGCCTACCGTCTGACGGTGCGCACCCTCGACACGCAGCGCTTCGACTCCACGGCCGGGGCACCCGGGGGCTGGAGCGTCGCCGACGCGCCCGGCACGGCCCACGGCTGGGCGTTCGACGATCCGGGCGGCCGCGGCAACACCACGGGCGGCTCCGGGGCCTTCGCCGTCGCGGACAACGACCACGCCGGCTGGGACACCGCACTGGACACCCAGCTGATCAGCCCCGCGTACGACTTCAGCGGCACCGGCGATCCCGCGCTGGCCTTCGCCACCGACTACCAGGGTTCCGCGGAACAGAGCGGTGACGTCGACGTCAGCGACGACGGCGGCAGGACCTGGACGACGGTGTGGCACCAGGACCAGCTGTGGAGCAGCGGCCGCGTCGACGTCCCGCTGACCGCCTACGCCGGCGAGCGCGCGGTGCGGCTGCGCTTCCACTTCACCGGGCCCGGCATGCTCTGGGCCGTCGACGACGTGACGGTCAGCCGGCGGATCCTCACCCCCGTCCGCGGGGGAGTGGTCACCGGCACGGTCACCGACGCCAACACCGGACGGGGACTCGTCGGCGCGGTGGTGCGTGGCGGGGTCCACGGCCCCTCGGCGCCGACCACCGCCACCACCGGCGACCCGCGCACCGGTGACGGCCTCTACCGGCTGTTCGTCCCCGGTGGCGGCAGCCGCGCCGTCACCGTCGCCAAGCCCGCGTACCGGACGGCGTCCCGTACCGTGACCGTCCGGCCGGACCGGGCGGTCAAGGCCTCCTTCTCCCTCGCGGCGGGGCGGCTGTCGGTCGGCACCACCCGGATCGACACCACCACCGCACCCGGTGGCAAGGCGGCCCGGAAGGTGACCGTGCGCAACACCGGCACCGCCCCCGCCACGCTCCGCATCGGCGAACGCACCGGCACCGGCGCGGACTCCGGACCCCCGGCCACGGCCTGGCGCACCCTGCCGGACCTCCCCGTCCCGGTGATGGACAACGCGGTGGAGACCTACGGCGGCAGGCTCTACTCCGCCCTCGGCTCCGACGGCTCCACGCCCACCGCCGACCTGTACGTCTACGACCCGTCGGCGGGCACCTGGACCCGCGGCGCCACCGCGCCCGAGCCCCGGCAGGCCACCGCCCACGGGATCATCGACGGCCGCCTCTACGCGGTCGGCGGCTGGGGCCCGCAGGAGACGGTCAGCAGCACCCTGCAGGTCTACGACACGGCGCGGAACACCTGGGCGCAGGGCCCGGCCGTTCCCCAGGGCCACTACGGCGCGGCGGGCGCCGTCCTCGACGGGCGGCTGTACGTCGTCGGCGGATGCACCAACACCGAGTGCGCGAACACCGTGTCCGTCTTCGACCCGGCCTCCGGCAGGTGGGCCAGGGCCGCGGACTACCCGCAGTCGATCAGCTGGGCCTCGTGCGGCGCCATCAGCGGCAAGCTCTACTGCGCTGGCGGCACCCACGAGTACGTGGAGACGGCCGCGGCGTACGTCTACGACCCTGCCTCCGACGCCTGGCAGCCCCGCGCGGACATGCCCGTGGGCCTGGCCACCGCCGCCTACGCAGCCGCCGACGGGCGGCTCCTGGTGTCCGGAGGCTTCAAGCGGGTCGGCGTCAACAGGGTCCTGACCCCGGAGGGCTACGCCTACGACCCCGGCGGCGACACCTGGTCCGCGCTGCCCCGCACCACGACCGCCGTGTACCGAGGCGGCGGCGCCCCCGGCATGTACCGGGTGGGCGGCAGCGACCAGAGCCGCTTCCCCGTGCCGGTGGCCACCGTGGAGGAACTGCCGGGCTGGGACGGGACCGAGACGGACGTGGGCTGGCTGTCGGAGAGCCCGGTCCGTCTGACCCTGCGGCCCGGCGAGCGGGCGACGTTCACGGTCACGGCGGACGCCCGCGGGATCCGCGGGCCGGCGGACCGGGCGGCGTCCCTGGTGATGCGGAGCGACACACCGTACTGGCTCCCGCCGGTCCCGGTGTCCCTGCACGTCACGAAGGGGCGCACCCCATAGGCCCCATCGCCGCGCCCCCGGGCGGACCGGAGTCCGTCCGGGGGCGCGGCGCCTGCTGCTAGACCCACCTGCAGGTGAGCCACTTCTCGTGGTCGTAGTGGTCCTGCGACGGGTACCGCTCCACGATGGGCACCACCTCGGTGGTGTCCTCGGGCCGGACGCGTTCGGGCAGGGCGCCGAAGCGGGCCTGGCGCGTCACCGCGCCGGTGTCAGCGGCCTTGGCCACCTTCACGACCTTGACGACCTTGACGGCCTTCTGCGTGTTCGGCATGCCGGTCCTCTCTCTCGCGGTGTCGTCCTCAGAAGACCTGGAGGAAACACCCGCAGGCGATGGTGACGACGGCCACGGCCACCGTGGCCACTTTCATGACGCTGAGCACTTTCACGGAACCCTCCGGTGGGGGATCGGCGGAGTCGGGCACCACCGCGGCTGCTGCCGACGTTCGCACAGGCGATCGTCACCTGTCAAGGAGGTGACGAGCGTCGGACCTTTGAGGTCCACCGCGCCATGGCGCGGGCATCACGCCTGGTAGACGGAGTGCAACTCCTGGTACGCCTGGAGCCCCTCCGGGCCCAACTCCCGGCCGAGGCCGCTGGCCTTCACGCCCCCGTACGGGGAGGCGAGGTCGGGCACGTAACCGTTGATCCCCACCGTGCCGCTGCGGATCCGCCGGGCGACGCGCGTGCCGTGCTCGGGATCGGCGGTCCAGACCGTGCCCGCGAGGCCGTACGCGGAGTCGTTGGCGAGTCCGACGGCCTCGTCCTCGCCGTCGTACGGCGTGATCGACAGGACCGGCCCGAAGATCTCCTCCTGGGCGATGACCGAGGCGTTGTCGACGTCGGCGAAGACGGTCGGCTGGACGAACCAGCCCCGGTCGAGATCGGCCGGCCGCCCGCCGCCCGTCGTCAGCCGGGCGCCCTCGCGCAGTCCCCTGGCGATGTAGCCCTCCACGCGGTCGCGCTGTCCGGCGCTGACGAGCGGGCCGATCTGCGTGGTGCGGTCCAGGGCGTCGCCCAGGACGGCACCGCCCGCCATCGCCGTGCAGAACTCGACCACCTCGCCGTAGCGGTCGGCGGGGGCCAGGATCCTCGTACTGGCGAAGCAGGTCTGGCCGTTGTTCAGCAGGCCGGCCATGAAGAACGGCTCGGTCAGCGAGCCCAGGTCGGCGTCGTCGAGGACGACCGCGGCGGACTTGCCGCCCAGTTCCAGCGTCACCGGGCGCATCAGCGACGCGCACGCGACCGCGACCTGCCGTCCCGCCGCCGTCGACCCCGTGAACGACACCTTGTCGACCCCGGGGTGGGAGACCAGGTACGCGCCCGCGCCGGGACCGCCGGGCACGATGTTGACGACCCCGTCGGGGAGGCCCGCCTCCTCGATCGCGTCCGCCAGGACCATCGAGTCGAGCACGGTCTCCGGCGCCGGCTTGAGCACCAGGGTGCAGCCGGCGGCCAGCGCGGGCGCGATCTTGAAGAAGGCGATGGTCTGCGGGAAGTTCCAGGTCATGATCGCGGCGACCACCCCCACGGGTTCCCTGCGGACCAGGGTGCTGCCGCCGGGCAGCCCGGCGCGGCGTTCCTCGAGGGGCGCCCCGGTGACGAGGCCCGCGTAGTAGCGCAGCAGGGCGGCCGGGACCGTCCCCTCGAAGGGCTCGGCCGTGGAGATCGGCATGCCGTTCTGCGCGCTGACCGTGCTCGCCGTCAGGCGGCTCCGGGCCTCGAGCGCATCGGCGAGCCGCAGCATGACCGAAGCGCGGCGCTCGGGCTCCCACCGGGGCCATCCGCCGGGGGCGTCGAAGGCGGCACGGGCCGCCCGCACGGCGTCGTCCACGTCCGCGTCCAGGGCCTCGGGCACCGAGCCCAGGTACACGCCGGTGCTGGCGGACGCGGCGGTGATGGTCCGGCTACCGGCTGGTGTCGTCCACTGCCCCCCGATGAACAGGCGTTTCACATCCATGATGGGTACTTCTTCCGGCTGCGGCCGGGCCGTGTTCACCCGGCTTCGGATGATTCGGCGCGGCGGGAAGCCGGCGTGCGTCCGTCCAGCCGGCCGTCGGGCGGCCGGTGGTGGCTTCCACCGCGTGGGAAGCGTTCTTTTCGCGACTGATGGCCGAGAATACTACTATCTGATGGCATCTGCCCTCAGATGTCGATCGGGGTGACCGTATGAGGAAGTACGGCGGCATGACCGCCGAGGAGCGCGTCGCGGCGCGGCGCCGCCGCATCATGGACGCGGCCATCGAGCTGTTCTCCACCCAGGGCTACGGCGGGACCTCGATGCGCGCGGTGCTCCGCCACTGCCACCTGCCCGACCGCTACTTCACGGAGAGCTTCGCCTCCCTCGACGAACTGCTCGCCGCGATCCTCGAGGAGATCCAGCAGGACGAGGCCGCGAGGTGCCGGGCGGCCCTCGCCACGGGCGGTACGCGCCGCGACCGGGCACGCGGCATGCTCGACGTCCTGGCCGGCGGCGTGGTCGACGACCCGCGCAAGGGCCGGATCAAGCTGGTCGAGTCACTCGCCGGCGGACCGCTCGCCGCCGCCGAACGACGCCGCGGCCTGCGCCGGCTCGCCTCGCTGGTGGAGTCCCTGCTCCGCGAGGACTGGGCCGCCCCGGGCACCGACGTGACCGCGATGGCCATGGCCGTGGTCGGCGGGGTCAACCAGATCCTGCTCAACTGGGTGGACGGCGGCCTCGCCTTCTCCCGCGAGGACTTCGTCGACCAGGCGCTCCACTTCTTCGACGCCGTCGCCGCGTTCGGCGCCGGCCCGCCGCCCGAGGGCCGTTGACCTCGTGCCGTCGCCTGGACGTACGGCAGTCCCGGCGTCGGACCTTCGACTACGGCGTCAGCACGATCCTGCCGAAGACCTCGCCCGCGTCCATCTTCCGGTGCGCCAGAACGGCTTCGTCCAGTGGCAGCACCTCGTGCACCACCGCTGCGATCTCGCCGCGACCGGCCGCGGCGAGCTGTTCGCCGCGCACCGCACGCAGGTCGGCCGGGGCGACGGTGGCCGCGCTGAAGGTGGCGAAGGACAACGACTTCCGGAACGCCGCCATGAGCTTGGTGCCGAAGTCCGCGGGCGGCTGACCTGCGACGGCGCCGACGGCCACCATGCGGCCGTTCGGGTTGAGCCGGTCGAGGAACGACGGCATGTCCTCGCCGGCCACGACGTCGATGATGACGTCATAGCCCGCAGGAGCCTCTTCCCCTCCGTCGCCGGAGCGGTCCAGCACGTGGGTCGCGCCGAGACGGCGCAGCCGCTCGCCGCGACCGGCCGACGAGGTCGTGACCGCCACCGCGGAGGCACCACCGCGAGCCGCGAGCTGCACGGCCATGATCCCGATGCTGCCGGACGCGCCCCGCACCAAGACGGTCTCCCCGGGGGCGAGATGGGCGTGGCGAAGCCCGAAGTGCGCCACCGCGCCGGCACTGCCGAGCGTCACCGCGTCGACGACGGACAGGCCAGCGGGCAGGGGAAGGATCTGCTCGACCGGTACGACGGCCTGTTCGACGTAGCCGCCGCCGGTGCCGGTGGAGCCCCACACCCGCCGGCCGATCCACGAGGCGTCGACGCCGTCGCCGACCGCGGTCACGGTGCCGGCCACCTCGCTGCCCGGGATGAAGCCCTCCGTGAATCCGTAGGCGGCCAGAGCCCCGCTCCGGATCACGGTGTCGACACCACCGACACCCACCGCCTCGATGTCGACCAGCACCTGCCCTGCAGCAGGTGTGGGTACCGGCAGGCCGACTACCGCCAGACCCTCAGGACCTCCGAACGTCCGGATCGCGATCGCCTTCAATGTCGTCTCCCTGTTCTCGTACCGCCTCCGGGCGGGCTCCACGTCGTGGACGGTAATCGGACGCCCCCGTCCGTTTGGGTAAAGTGAGACGGGTGACCGGCCAAGTGCCTCAGAAGCTGCGGTCCGACGCGATGGACAACCGCGACCGCATCCTCGACGCGGCCCGAGCGCTGTTCTCGGCCGGCGGCCTGGAGGTGCCGATGCGGGCGATCGCGCGGCGAGCCGGGGTGGGACCTGCCACCTTGTACCGGCGTTTCCCGACCAAGCAGATGCTGGTCGCCGAGGCCTTCGCGGACCAACTGCACGCATGTCGGGCCATCGTCGACGAGGGGTGCGCGGATCCCGATCCGTGGCGTGGCCTGTGCCTGGTGATCGAGAAGATCTGTGAGCTGCACGCACGCGATCGGGGCTTCACCGAAGCCTTCCTGTCGGCCTTCCCCGGGACACCGGATGCCGGGGGACGTGAGTACACGGTGAAGGCGGTCGCCGGACTGGCCCGGCGGGCCAAGGACGCGGGGCGCCTGCGGGCCGACTTCGTCCTGGACGACCTCATCCTCGTCCTGATGGCCAACAAGGGGATCCACACCGCATCGACCGCCACCCAGGTCGCGGCCTCCCGACGCTTCGCGGGGCTGGTGATCCAGGCCTTCGAAGCCCGCCCCCGGCACGCACCGCTCCCGCCGGCGGCGCGACTGGCCTTCGCGGCACCGGCCGACGGCTGACCGGGGACGAGCGGGGTCCACGCTCGACGTGATCGGACCGGAGCGCCCGGGAACGCCGGCGGGCGGGACCGCTGGCCGCGGTCCCGCCCGCCGGGTGCACTGCCGGGGCGTCAGCGCAGGCCGAAGGCCCGGGTGATCGTCTGCGAGACGGTGTTGCCCGCGTCGTCCCGGGCGGTGACCCGGAGCGTGGCGAAGCCCGCGGACTTCGGGGCGCGCAGGCCCGCCCGCCAGCCGCTACCGCTGCGGTCCAGGTCGGGGCGCTGCCAGGTCTTCCCGTCGTCGTAGGAGACCTCCAGCGAGGGCTTCCCGATGGCGGCGGTCGTACCGGGCAGGTGCGAGGCGGTCACCGTCAGCTTGGCGTGCCGGTCCGCCCGGCCGGCCCTGTCGGTGTCCACGCCGTAGTCGAGCTGGATCAGCGGCAGGGACACCGCCGACTCGGGCCCGGTGGCCGCGGAGGTGAAGTTCCACTCCGTCAGGGTGTGCGTCGAGTACGGGTGGGTCCAGGCCGCCCGGTCGTTGTCGACGACCAGCCGGTAGGGCAGCCGCTCGGGGGCGAGTCCGGTGATCGGCAGGTACTCGGCGTTGCCCCAGTTGAGCTGCTGGTCGCCCTGGTAGAGCGACATCCAGTCCTTGACGTCGTAGTTGCCGTAGGCCTCGCCGACGTGGCCGGAACCGGAGTCGCCCCAGCCGGGTGCGGGGATGTAGACCCCGTCGAGGTAGCGCACCGGCTGGTAGCCGATGGGGCCCATCCGCGGGCGCTGGATCGGCCCGAACCAGCTGACCTCGGCCGTCTTCCCGGCCGGGTAGCGCAGCACGTCCATCGAGTGCTGCCCCGTCTCGCTCAGGATGAAGGCGTCGTCCAGCCAACTGGCGTCCGCGGTGACCCAGTCGGTCCGGTCGCCCTGGGCGGGAGCGGTGAGCTGGTTGCCGACCACCCAGCCGCGCCAGACGTCGGGGCGGAACTCCATCGCCTTGCCCTGGCGGTGGTTGCGGAACGAGACGTCCACCTTGCCCAGCTCGCGCTGCGTGACGCGCCAGGTCGGGTCCGCCGGTACCGCGCCGGACCAGTGGTGCACCACGTCGTAGACGTAGTCGGTGGTGGGGTTCGAGGTGACCTTCAGCTTGACCGGGCCGTGCCCGAGCGCTCCGATGAGGTCGGCGCCCTGGTCGGCGTCGAGGGTCGCCACCGTCAGCGGCGCCGGGCTCTCCGGGCTCCAGGGGCCCTCGTCCCAGGGCTGGAGCCGGCCGATGCCGTCGTTGACGACGACGAGCACCTGCGCGCCCGCCGCCGCCGCGGCTTCCGCCTGCGCCTGGATGCCGGACGGGTCACCGCCCCGCACGACCACGGCCTTGCCGCGGACGTTCGTGCGGGCCAGATCCGCGGCCGTGCCCTCACCGGCGTAGACCGCCGTGAGTGTCCGGGTGCCGGCCGGCAGTGGCTCGGCCCCGCGCTTGACCAGCGGGTCGGCGTAGGTCCTCGAGGCCGTGCCCACGGTCAGCGCCGGCTGCTCCAGGCGGAAGCGGGCACCGAACTCGAACTCGCCGTCGGTGACCTTCTTGCCGGTCGGAAGCGCCCAGATGCTGTCGTAGGTCTCGTTGGGCAGCATGGACGACTCGACCAGGCTGTCACCGAAGGACCGGTGGACGTCCAGGCGCGGTGCGACGGGGGTGGTCTGCTGCGGGGCACGCGCCAGGATCTGACGCATCTTGCGGCCGTCGAGGGTGACGGACCGGTCCTGGTCCAGCTGCACGTCGTTGAAGGCCAGCAGTGCCATGCCCAGGGAGTGCGGGCCGTTGGCGCCCTGTACGTCCGCGGTGAGCCAGCCGCTGTAGGTGCCGACGGGCAGCCGCGCGGTGCCGGTGCCGGACGCGTCGAGGTCGATCGTGGTGAAGAGGCCCTCGGCGGTGAGCATGACCCGGCCGGCCATCGGCTTGCCCGACCGGTCCTTGGCGGTGATGGTCAGGGTCTGCCGCCGGCCTTCCTTGGCGGCGCCGATCAGCGTCTTGGCCCGGACCGCGCCGGTGCCGTCCGTGCCGGTGATCATGCCGCTGATCGACTGGTCGAGCGGCAGCCGGTCCAGGTCCGCGGTCAGGGAGACCGAGGCCGTGCCGTGCGCCGGGACGGTGACCTTGTCCTCGGAGAGGGTGAACAGCCCTGCCGGGGCCTTCGAGCCGATCGCCAGGTCCAGACTGACCGGCGCGTCGCCGGTGTTGGTGTACGTCACCTTCTGGACGTCGGTCTCACCCGGCTTCTGCGGCCAGGCGTAGAAGCCGGAGAATGCGCTGACGGTCGCGAAGACCGAGGTGTGGACGGCCGCCGGTGCGTCCAGCCGGCCGGCACCGGCCTCGTACGGGGAGTACGCGGGGGTGGCCTTGGCGCTGCTGACCAGCGCCTCCTTCAACTGCGGGCCGGTCCAGTCCGGGTGGGCGGCGGCCAGCAGCGCGGCGGCGCCGGCGACGTGCGGGGTCGCCATCGAGGTGCCGCTCATCGTGGTGTAGTAGCCCGAGCCCCGCTTGTAGTGGGAGCGGGCCGCCAGGATGTCGACGCCGGGCGCGGTGATCTCCGGCTTCAGCCCGGCGTCGCCGTCACGCGGACCGGTGCTGGAGAAGTCGGCGAGGTGGTCCGCGGAGTCCACGGCGCCTACGGTCAGCGCGGAGTCCGCGGCACCGGGGCTGCCGATGGTGTGCGGGCCGCTGTTGCCCGCCGCGATGACGAACAGCGCGCCGGTCTCGCGGCTGAGCCGGTCGACCGCCTGGCTCATGGGGTCGGTGTGGTCACCGCCGCCGCCCAGGCTCATGCTGATGATCCTGGCCTTCTGGTCCCGGGCGGCCCATTCCATGCCCGCGATGATCCAGGACTCCTGGCCGCTTCCCTCGCTGTTGAGCACCTTGCCGATGTCCAGGCGGACGCCGGGGGCGACGCCCCGCTCCTTGCCGTCGGAGGCGCTGCCGGTGCCGGCGATCGTCGAGGCGACGTGGGTGCCGTGGCCCTGGTAGTCGAGGGTGTCCTGCTCGTCGGGGATGAAGCTGGCGCTGGTGTCGATCCGGTCGACGAGGTCGGGGTGTTCGGCGTCGACTCCGGTGTCGAGCACCGCGACCTTGACGCCCTCGCCGGTGTTGCCCTCCGCCCAGACCTTGTCCGCGCCGATCTGGGCGGTCGAGTCGGCCAGATCGGCCTTCACCTTGCCGTCGAGCCAGACCTTGGCGACACCGCCCGCGAAGGCGGGCTTCGCGGACCGGGCCGCCGCACCGGCGCCGCCGGTCAGGGCCGACCAGAACGCCGGAGCCTGCTTGCGGTTCTGCGCGAGGGCCGCGCCCTGGATGCTGTCCAACCGGTGGACGTCGCTGGAGCCCGCCATCTTCGGCAGGGTCCGGGCCTTGGCCGCGGCGTCGGTGTAGCTCACGATGAGCGGCAGCCGGGAGGAGTGCGCGTCGTCGTAACCGTCGGCGATCAGCTGGGTGACGTTGAACAGCTGTTTGTCGAGCTTCCCGGCGCTGACGTAGGGCAGGACGGCGTCGGGGTACACGTAGGTGGCCCCGTCGACGACTGCGCGGTGGAAACCGGTGGTCGTGCCGTTCGCACCTTGGAAGGACCGGACGGTGGTGCCGTCGGGGGCGGTGCCGATCGTCACCTTGTCGCCGGTGATGAGGGTGACGGTGTGCGTGCCGCCGTTGCCGGGTGGCCGTTGTGCGGCGCCGGCGGCGGGCCCGCGACCGGCGGGGTCCGCGGATACGGCGGCCGTGGCCGGTATGACCCCGAGTGCCAGGGCGGCGACCACGCCGAGCGTGATCGCCCCGGACCTGGTCCGGGGGATGTGAAGCGTGGGCAAGGAAACTCCTCAAGCCATGTGAAGAGTGGACGGCCATTGATCTTCGAGGCGCCCCCGCCCCCGCTCAAGGGCCCCGGGGCGTCGCTCTTGTGCCATGGCACAGTTGTGTCATCACGAGGCCGCCCGAACGCCGTCGTATGCCGACAAGACCCGCTATGCCAGGGAGTTCGGGGACACGGCCGCGGGCAGCTTCGTGCGGTGCCGGATCCATCTGGTCCGGGCGCGCGGATGGCCGTGGACGTACGCGCAGGGGAGCGTCACCGGGCCCCTGCCACGTGCGGCGGAGCTTGGCGGCTCGTCAGGAATGCCCAGGGAGGGCGACGTTGGGGATCCCACCGGCGCGGGGCCTGCCGGCGATCTCCGGGCGTTCCCGGCTGCCGAAGTCGACTTGACCCCCCCAGGGCGACCGCGAGGTGCTCCGGCGTTCCCTGACGTGACCTCACCTACGCTGCCGAAGCTGCGCGTTGCCGCACCCAGACGGGCAACGGCGTCGCCGTCACCAGTCGCGGGCCGCCTCCAAGAGCCGTTCGCGTACGGCGGTGACCGGCGCGCGGGCAGGCGCGCCCGCGCGTCCGACCAGGAAGCCGGTGTTGATGGGCGGGTCCTCCGGCGTCAGCAACTCCACCAGCGCGCCGGACGCCAGCTCCGCCTCGCACAGGTAGCGGGGGAGCACCGTCGCACCCCCGCCCGCGACGACGGCGGCGAGCACCCCGCGCAGGTCCGGGACGACGACGGCGGGCCGGGCGGTCAGACGCGTACGGAAGACGTGGCGCCAGTAGCGGCGCAGGATGGGCAGGTCCTCGGCGTACGCCACCAGCGGGACCTCGCGCAGCGGGCCGGGGTCGTCGCAGGTGAGCCGCCCGATCCCGGCGGCCCATTCCGGCGTCGTCACCAGGACGAACTCCTCGTCCATCAGCGGGACGGCGGCCAGGGAGCGGCCGCGCGGCCGTACCGCCGACAGGACGAGGTCGAAGCGGCCTGCGTGCAGGCCTTCGAGCAGGTCCTCGGCGAGGCCGGTGGTGATGCGCAGCAGGACGCCCCGGGCCGCCAGTGGCGCGAGGACGGGCAGCGCCCGGACGGACACCATCTCCGCCGGCCCCGCCAGGTGCACCGGTTCCGGGGGCGCCTCCGGGTCCGGGCGACCGCGGCCGGCGACCTCGGCCAGCGCGTCCAGCGGCCCGGCGACCTGCCCGGCCAGTTCGTCGGCCACGGACGTGGCGGCCACCCCCCGCGGGAGCCGCTCGAAGAGCTGCCGGTCGAGCTGCTGCTCCAGCGCACGCACCTGCGCGGTCACGGTGGGCTGCGAGATGCGCAGCATCCGGGCGGCCGTGGTCAGGGAACGGGCCCGGTACACCGCGAGGAACGTGCGCAGCAGCCCCAGGTCCAAAGGCGCGCCGGGAGGCGGGGCGGCGGCCGTCCCGCCGTCGTCGGGGCGAGATGCGTTCCCATCGGCATTCTGATGAGCCATGTCGAGGATCCTATTGGTTGGCTGATGGCTGTGCAACCTAGGGTCGGGAACGTTCCGCCGCCGGTCAACCTGCGGTCCCGCACATCCCGCTCCGGCCGTGTCCGGGCGGAGACCAGGAAGTACGCAGACATGGCAGAGATCCTTCTCGTGGTGACCGGCGCCGATCACCCGACGCTGGCCGACGGCACCGAGCACCCCACGGGCTTCTGGGCCGAAGAGCTCACGGCGCTCTACCGCGCCTTCACCGAGGCCGGCCACCGGGTGGCCGTGGCCACGCCGGGCGGCGTCGTCCCCACCGCCGACCCCGTCAGCCTCGCGCCCGAGCTCAACGGCGGTCCGGCGGGCGCCGCCGCCGCGACCGCGGCCCTGCGGGCCGTCACCGCACTGCACACCCCGCTGGTTCTGGCGGACGTCGACCCGGCCCGCTACGCCGCCGTCTTCTACGTGGGCGGCCACGGCCCGATGCAGGACCTCGCCGGGGACGCCGACTCCGCCCGGCTGCTGCGCACCGTCCTCGCGCAAAGCACCCCGCTGGCCGCGGTCTGCCACGGGGTGGCCGCCCTGCTTGCCGCCCGGGACTCCGACGGCGTGTCGCCGTTCGCCGGCTATCGTCTCACCGGCTTCAGCGCCGCCGAGGAGACGCAGACCGGGCTGGCCGACCGGCTGGAATGGCTGCTCCAGGACCGGCTCGTCGCGCTCGGCGCCGACTACTCGGCGGGCGAGCCCTGGGCCCCGCACGTCGTCGTCGACCGCGGCCTGCACACCGGGCAGAACCCGGCGTCCTCCGCCGCGCTGGCCGCCGCAGTGCTGAAGACCCTCGGCTGACCGGCGCGCCCACCCACGGAAAGACCCACGGAAAGACCCACGGAAGTACCCACCTCATGCGAACGCCTCCCGTGCTCCCGGTCACGGCGGACCCGGGCCGTGGCCTCGTCGCCGCCCTCGGTCTCGGCGCCATGGTCGTCTCGATGATGCAGACCCTGGTGGTGCCGGTCCTCGGCACCGTCCAGCGGGACCTGCACGCCTCGGCCGCCGACGTCAGCTGGCTCGCCGACCGGTCCGGCCCCTCACCCCCAATCCCACTCCACCGGAGGGCACCCAGGTCGTCCCCGGAACAGAAAGGTGAACGACATGGCCACGATCCTCATCACCGGCGCCTCCGACGGGCTCGGCCGCGCCCTCGCGGAGGACCTCGCCGCCGACGGCGGGCACACCTGCTGCTGCACGGCCGTGACCCCGGGCGCCTCGCCGAGGTGGCCGCGGCCACCGGCGGCGAGCCCCACCGGGCCGACCTTTCCTCCCTCGCCGAAGTCCGGCGCCTGGCCGCCGGCATCGCCGCCCGGCGCGACCGGCTGGACGTGCTCGTCAACAACGCCGGCGTCGGTTTCCACGCGGAGGGCACCCGGCGGCAGACCTCCGCCGACGGACACGAACTACGCCTCGCCGTCAACTACCTGGCACCGCTCGTGCTGACCCGGGAACTCCTCCCGCTGCTCCACCGCGCGGCACCCTCCCGGATCGTGAACGTCGCCTCCATCGGCCAGCAGCCGCTCGACCTCGACGACCCCGAACTCACCCGCGACTACAGCGACGTCGCCGCCTACTGCCGCTCCAAGCTGGCGCTCATCTGCCACAGCCTCGACCTCGCCGATGAACTCTCCGGCACCGGCATCACCGTCAACAGCGTCCACCCGGCGACCTTCATGCCCACCGCCATGTCCCGGCGCTCGGGGATGGACGTCGTCGACTCCCTGGAGCAGGGCGTCGCCGCCACGCGGCGCCTGGTCGACGCTCCCGCGCTGGCGGGCGTCACAGGCCGGTACTTCGAGGGCGAGAAGGAAGCCCGGGCGGCCGCCGAGGCCTACGACACGGAGTACCGCCGGCGCCTCGCCGCGGTGACCGCGTCGCTGCTCTGACCCGGCGGGGCGGCCGTGCGACCCCGTTCCCTCCGGTTCCGGGTCGAGCACCCCGCGCGGACCGGCTCAATAGCGCAGTCTGGCCTTCGGTCCGTCGATGTGAAGGAAGCAGTTGCGCCAGACACGCAGCGGAGCCTCGCGGCCGTCCGCGTGCTCGAGGATGAGTTCCAGTTCCTGCAACGGCTTGGCGGCGGCGACGAATCGACTCCCGTCGGGGTCCTTGCCCGTGACGGCAGCGGCCAACGCCTCGAAGCGTGGCCTGACGGCCTCCCAACCCGCCTCCGGGGCGAAGCGGAGCAGGAGGAACGGCATGTCGCAGCCGTAATCGGTGAGCTTGCCTATGACGGTGTCCCCTTGTACCAGCCGCCACGTCATCTTGGCCCCCTGTCCGCGGCGAGCGCATTCCTTGTGATCTTAGTGCCCGGATGTCCTGAGTCCGGGTGCCCACGGCACGTGGTTTCGACGCCCGCCCCACGGGCACGCGCCGGTTGAGAGGCCGTGGAGGTGCCGAGATGAGCGCCGGAGAGAAAGCCAAGGCGAAGATGGAACAGGTCGTGGGGAAGACCGTGCGGAAGGCGGCCCACGCGGTGCACAAGGAAACGCTCGCGGCCAAGGGCGCCGCCCTCGAATCGCGCGGCAGGATGCGGGGCACGAAGGAGAGGACCAAGGACGTCTTCAAGCACTGACGACCAGCCCTACGAAGCCGTCGAGCGGAGGCCGGAGCCCGGTCGTGCCGTCCGGCCGGACGTGGGCGGCACGGTCCCGCCCACTTCACGGCGGAGATCGAAGAGGCCGTTCCCGTCGTGTTGTTCGAGGGCGGCTCCGCGATCACCCCTCAGCAGTGCCTGGACCGGCTCCCGCGCCGAGGTACGCCCGCCGCGTCAGGACGGCTCGGCGGGGCGCTCCGGATCATGGGCGGCCGCAAGGAAACGTTCCCTGTCGACGACGGCACGGTCGATCTCGCCCGTCGCGACGAGCCGGCCCCAGTCGTCGACCGCCCGCACCCGGAAGGTGAGCCGCCGGCCGGTGGGGGAGGGCGGAGGCTCGGCGAAGACGTCGACCTTGCCGCCGACCGGTGTGGCGCGGACGTGGTCGATCCGCAGTGCCGTCCCCACCGTCGTCTGTCCCGCCGCCGTGAAGGGCGTCGCGGCGTGCACCGTCTCCGCCTCCAGCCAGGCGACGAGCTGCGGCGTGGCCAGGACGGGTACGTCGCCGCTGCCCACCGTCGTCGCGGTGTCGGCATCGGTCACCTCGTAGCGCATGCCACCAACGCTAGGCCGTGTTGTCAAATGCCCGCCTGCTCGGCGACGCCTGGTACGGCACTCCCCCAGCCTTCGGCCGGGGGTTCCCCCACGCTGCGTTGTCGAATCGTCCGAGTAACCCACTACGAGGACGACTCTCCGCCTTGCGATGCACCGCACCAGACGCCGCCGAGCCCGCCCTCCGGGCGGCCGGCGCTCATTTGACGACACGGCCTAGTACCGTCACCGCCCTGCTCCGCGGCAGCCACGTCCGGTCGGACCTCCGACTCGACGCCGGGGCGGGCGACTAGCGGCCCGCGGACCCCGCGGAGTCCAGCCACCGGGCCAGGACCGCCGCCTCGCTGTGGTCGACGTCCTTGGTGGCGGTGAGCAAGGTGACCTTGTCGTGGGCGGCGAGGTCGCGCAGGTGCTCGACGGCCGGCCGGTGATCGGGGTCCCCCAGTTCGGCGATGTACCGTTCGCGGAACTCGGGGAAGCGTTCCGTGTCGTGGTGGTACCAGTGACGGAGGTCGGCCGACGGTGCCACGTCGCGGAGCCACTCGTCGAGGTGGGCCCGCTCCTTGCTCACGCCCCGTGGCCACAGCCGGTCGACGAGGACGCGTTTGCCCTCCTGGGACGAGGCGTCCTCGTAGATCCTGCGGTAACCGAACCGTCCGGCCATGGCCGTCGTCACCTTCTCCGGTCGCGGTACCCCCGCGATCTTCACTCTATCGGCGGTGCCGCGCCGCGGCCCGTCCGGAAGGGAGGGGGCCCCGGCCGGGCTCAGCCTGTCCGGTCCAGTTGCTGCTCCGACCAGATGATCTTCCCGAGTTCCGTCGGCCGGCTGCCCCAGCGCGAGGACAACTGCGCCACCAGGAAGAGTCCGCGGCCGCCCTCGTCGAAGGTGCGCGCCCGGCGCAGGTGAGGAGCGGCGTTGCTCCCGTCGGTGACCTCGCAGATCAGCGAACGGTCCTTGATGAGCCGCAGGTGGATCGGGGCGCGTCCGTGCCGCAGGGCGTTGGTGACCAGCTCGCTGACGATGAGCCCGGTGGCGAAGGCCCTGTCCTCCAGCCCCCAGGCGGCGAGTTTCGCGGTCGTCTCCTCGCGTACCGCCGCGACGGCCGAAGGATCGGCCGGCACGTCCCAGTGGGCGACGTCGGCCGCCTCCAGCGCGCGGGGCCGCGCGACGAGCAGCGCGGCGTCGTCGCTGCCGTCCCCGGGCAGCAGGGCGCCCATGATGTCGTCGCAGACCGCCGTGATCGAGGACGTGGCCGCGGTGAGGGACGCCTGGAGCCTGGCGATCCCCGCGTCGAGGTCCTGGTGCCGGGATTTGACCAGCCCGTCGGTGAACAGGACGAGCAGGCAGTCCTCGGGCAGGGTGACCTCGGCCGACTCGAACGGGAGCCCCCCGAGGCCCAGCGGAGGTCCCTCCGGGAGTCCCACCCGGCGGCTCGTGCTGTCCGGCAGCACCAGCAGCGGTTCCACGTGGGCCGCCCGGGCCATCCGGCACCGGCGCGAGACGGGGTCGTACACCGCGTAGAGGACCGACGCCCCGACCTCCGGATCGGGGGCGTTGGCCTCCGTCTCCTGGTCCAGCCGGTTCACGATGTCGTCGAGGCGGGTGAGCAGCTCCTCCGGGGGGAGGTCGATGTCCGCGAGGGTACGCACGACCGAGCGCAGGCGTCCCATCGTCGCGGCCGCACGCACCCCGTGCCCGACGACGTCGCCCATGACCAGGGCGACGCGTGCGCCGGACAGCGGGATCACGTCGAACCAGTCGCCGCCCACCCCCGCGGCGAGGTCGGCGGGCCGGTAGCCGTAGGCGGCGTCGACCGCGTTCTGGGCGGGCGGTTCCCTGGGCAGCAGGCTCTGCTGCAGCGTCAGGGCGGTACTGTGCTCGCGCTGGAAATTGCGGGCGTTGTCGACCGAGATGGCGGTCGTGGCGGCCAGTTCCTCGGCGAGCAGCAGGTCGTCGGAGTCGAACGCCGTTCCGCGGCGCAGGAACGTCACCACCCCCAGCGTGCCGCCCCGGGCCGTCAGCGGCACGCAGATGGCCCCTCCGCGCGCGTCCCGTTCGAAGCCGCCCTCCCGCCCGGCCCAGGCCGCGGCCTCGTGCGGCAGGTCGACCCGTACGGCCCTGCGCTCGGACAGCGCACGACCGGGCAGGGACCGGCGGTCCACCACGTGCCAGGAGGGTGAGGCAGGGGGCAGCGCGCGGCCGCTCGCCGCCACGAGCCGGACCTCCACCGGGTCGCGGGAGGCCGCACCGCCGGCTCCGAGCGTCCGGGGCAGCAGATGCACCATGGCGACGTCGGCGAGGTCGGGCACCGCGAGCTCGGTGAGCTCCTGGGCCGTGCTTCCCACGTCGAGGGAGAGCCCGATGCTGCGGCGGGCGTCGTTGAGGAGGATCAGGCGCCGGCGGGCCCAGAATTCCGCGGAGTTGTCGCGTGCCATGGAGCACAGGCCCACCACGGTGCCGTCCTCGTCCCGGAGGGGGTCGATGTGGAGGGCCCATTCATGGGGCCGCTTCTCCCCGGGAACCTGCTCGTGGGTGACGACGTACTGCGTCGTTCCGGTGTCGCGGGCGCGGCGGAGCGCTTCCTCGACGGCGTAGTGCTGGCTGTCGGGGGTGAGGATCTCCGTGAGCCGGTGCCCCCGCATGGGGTCGACGCCGGCGTTGAACAGCCGGCAGGTGCGTTCGTTCGCCCACAGCAGGCGCAGTCCGGGCGACCACACGACGATGGCGGCGGACGACTGGGACCAAGCCCGCTCCAGCATGCCGCCGGCGCGGACGTCGTCCGCCGCCGGTCCGGACGGCCCGCTGACGAACCACACGGTGGAGCTGCCGTCGGCGGACGCCGGACGGATCAGCACGTCCACCTCCACGGGACGGCCCGCCTTGTCCCGGAGCACGGCCCGGTCCTCCCAGTGGTGGCCGGCCAGGCCGATCGCCAGGGTCTGGCGCGCGTCGTCGTCGGCGAGGTCCAGCGCGGGCCGGCCGATCACCTCGTCCCTGCGGTAACCGAGGATGCTCTCGGCCCCCGCGCTCCAGCCGTCGACGCGGCCCTCGGGGTCGACGGAGATGACCGCCCCCCGGTGCGCTGCCGGACTCCGGTGTGTGCCCCCCGATTCCGCTCCGTGCATCTGCAGATCGTCTCGTCCATGGCCGTGGGCAACGAGGCTCGCCTCCTCAGGGGGAGAACCGCTGCGCTGGGCGCCGGATTCCCCTGTGCTCGTGACGGGCCCGGGGCCGGGCCCGGGATCAGGCCTGGCCGGCGGCGGTGCGGGTGTCGCCGTGGGCCTGCTCGATGCGCCGGGCGGCCTCCTCGGCGGTGGCGCCGGTCAGCAGCATCACGATGGCCGTCTTGGCGTGGCCGCCCGCGGCGCTCAGGGCTTCTGCGGCGATGTCGGGGTCGGCGCCGGTGGCCTGCACGACCATGCGCCGGGCGCGGTCGACGAGCTTGTTGTTGGTGGCGCGCACGTCGACCATGAGGTTCCCGTAGACCTTGCCGAGCCTGACCATCGCGGCCGTGGAGAGCATGTTGCAGACCATCTTCTCCGCGGTGCCGCCCTTGAGCCGGGTGGAGCCGGTGAGGATCTCCGGGCCGGTGGGCACCTCGATCGGGACGTCGGCGTAGCGGCTGACGAGGGCGTCGCGGTTGCAGGCCACGGAGACGGTGACGGCGCCCCGCGTCGCGGCGTGCTTGAGGCCGCCGATGACGTACGGGGTGCGGCCGCTCGCGGCGAGGCCGACGACGGTGTCCCGGTCGCCGACGCCGATCTCGTCCAGGTCGGCGATCGCCCTGGCGGGCTCGTCCTCGGCACCCTCGACGGCGACGATGAACGCGCCGGGGCCGCCGGAGAGCAGGCCCACGACCTGCTCGGGCGCGGTGCCGAAGGTCGGCGGGCACTCGACGGCGTCGAGCAGGCCGATGCGGCCGCTGGTGCCGGCACCGAGGTAGATCAGGCGGCCGCCGCGGCGCAGGGACTCGGTGATGGCCTCGACGGCGGTGCCGATCTCGGGGAGGGCCTCGCGGACGGCGAGGGCGACGGTCTGGTCCTCGGCGTTCATCACGGACAGGAGTTCGGAGACCGGCATGCGGTCCAGTTCGGCGGTCCGCTCGTTGCGGGTCTCGGTGCCGAGTGTGCTGAGGTCCACGGCGCGGTCGTCCTTTCGGTGGTGCTGGTGGTGCTGGGGTGTGGTGCGGGGCCGGCGGTCAGTCGTCCGCCGGGGTGCGGCGCTGGGGCTGCGGGCGCCTGCGGCGTTGCACGGCCCCGTAGGTCTTCTGCAGCGCCGCGGTCGTGGCGTCGTAGGAGCGCTGGGCGACGCCGACGAACAGGCAGTCGATCACAGCGAGTTGGGCGATCCGGCTGACGGTCGCGCCGGACCGGAAAGGGGTCTCGCGGGCGCAGGTGGCGAGCACCAGGTCGGCGCCGTCGGCCAGGGTGGAGCCCGGGACGTTGGTGAGGGCGATCGTGGTGGCGCCGCGTTCGGCGGCCGCCTGCAGGGGCTCGACGGTGTCCTCGGTCTCCCCGGAGTGGGAGATGGCCAGGGCCACGTCGCCGGGGCCGAGCAGGGCGGCCGCGGTCAGGGCCGCGTGGCGGTCGGTCCAGATGAACGCCATGTGGCCGATGCGGTGCAGCTTCTGGTGCAGGTCCTGGCCGACGAAGGCGCTGGCGCCGACGCCGAAGATGTCCACGCGCCGGGCGCCGGCGACGGCGTCGACGGCGCGGCCGAGCGCCTCGATGTCGAGTCCGGCCCCGGAGTCCTCCAGGGCGCGGACCTCGTTGTAGACGATCTTGTGGACGATCTGTTCGAGGGTGTCGGTGGCGCTGATGTCGGTGCCCGGGGTCGGGCGCTCGCCGCCGAGCGCGTGCTCGCGGGCGGCGGCCGCGGCCAGCGCGAGCCGCAGTTGCGGGTAGTTGCCCAGTTTCATCGTCCGGCAGAACCGCATGACCGTGGCGACCGAGGTGGTGGCCCGTTCGGCGAGGGCGCTGATGGACAGCTCCGCCGCCTGTGCCGGATCGGCCAGGACGGCCTCGGCCACCCGTCGTTCGGAGGGCGCCAGGCCCGGCAGGGCCGCGCGGATGCGCGCCAGGGTGTCGCCGCCGGTGGCGGACTCCTGGGCCGGCTGCGCGGAGGTGCGGGTCGGGTCCTGGGAGGCCATGGATGGGTTCCCTCCTGAGTGGGTGGCGTCAGCGTAACCACGCCCCGTCGGTTGCGTCAAAAATTTACGTGATGCATTTCGTGAAGTTACTTATTGACATACGGACGTCTGCCTTCCGATACTCGCTGCACCGCGATCCGCGCCGGTCACCACCCACCGTGACCACCCGACGTGCCGGATCCCGTACGACACAAGGGCGTGCCGCATGACAGCAGCAGTGGCTGTGGACCTGGGGAAGACGGGCTGCCGTGCCGTGCTCACCGGCACGGACGGCACCGTCGGACCCGTCCACGAGGTTCCGGGGGCCCCGGGACTCGCTGCCGAGGGCGGCGTCGACGCGGCGCGCGCCGCCGTGCGCGCCGCCGTCCTGCCGCTGATCGAGGGGTACGCCCCGGGCCGGCTCGCCGCCGTCTGCGTCGGCGCCGCCGGAGCGGCCGCGGCCCCGGAGGCCGCCCGCACCCTGGCCGAACTGCTCCTCCAGGACCTGCCCGCGGACGAGGTCGCCGTCACCAGTGACGCCGTCACCGCCCACGCGGGCGCCCTGGGCGGCCGTACGGGCGTGGTGCTGGCCATCGGCACCGGCTCCGTCGCCATCGGCATCGGCGAGGACGGCTCGTACGCCCGCGTCGACGGCTGGGGCCCGTGGCTCGGCGACGAGGGCAGCGGCGCGTGGATCGGGGTGACCGGCCTGCGGGCCGCACTCCGCGCCCACGACGGACGCGGCCCGGACACCGCGCTGCTGGCCGCCGCCACCCGGCGCTTCGGCGACCCGGACGCGCTGCCCGCGGCCCTCGCGGCCGGCGGCAACCCCGCCCGGACCGCGGCCTCCTTCGCCCCGGACGTGTCCCACGCCGCCGCATCGGGTGACGCCGTCGCCGGGGTGATCGTCCGGGACGCGGCCACCGCACTGGGCGAGGCCGTGCTCGCGGCCGCCGCCCGGATCACCGGGGAGGTCCTGCCCGTCACCGTCACCGGCGGGCTGACCGGCCTCGGCGAACCGCTCATGGCGCCGCTGCGCGCGATGCTCGAGGGCTCCGCGCCACCGCTGAGTCCGCGGCCCCCGCTCGGGGACCCGCTGGACGGCGCGCGCCTGCTGGCACGGGACGCCACCGTGCCGCACGAACCCCACGTCGTCCGAGTCCGCCGGACGACGTCACCCACTGTCCCCACCACGCCGGTGATCCCGCCGGCCGCTGCTTAGGAGCGAGCGTGCGCCAACTCGACCTCGTCGTGATCGTCGTCTATCTGATCGCCATCGCCTGGATCGGACTGCGACTGGCCGGACGGCAGAAAACGGCGAAGGACTACTTCGTCGGCGAAGGGCACATGCCCTGGTGGACCGTCTCCTTCTCCGTGGTGGCCACCGAGACCAGCGTGCTGACCGTCATCAGCGTGCCCGGCGGCGCCTACAGCGGGCAGGGCTTCGGCAACGTCGAACTCGCCCTCGGCTACGTCATCGGCCGCGTGGTCGTCGCCACCGTGCTGATCCCCCTGTACAAGCGCGGCGGGTTCGTCAGCGCCTACCAGTACCTGGGCAGCAGATTCGGATTGAAGCTGCAAGGACTCGCCTCGGTGACCTTCGTCTTCACCCGCCTCCTCGCCGAGGGCGTCCGCCTGTTCGCCTCCGCGATCCCGATCAAGCTGCTGCTCGACGAGTTCGGCGTGCACGCCGGTTACCGCCTGATCATCATCGTCCTCACGGTGATCACCGTCGTCTACACCTACCTCGGCGGCATCAAGGCGGTCATCTGGACCGACGCCATCCAGATGGGCCTGTACCTGGGCGGTGCCATCCTGGCCATCGCCGTGCTCTCCGGCCACGTCGGCGGCAGCGGCTTCTCCGACGCCCTGCACTCGGGCCACTTCAAGCTGTTCGACACCAACTTCGACCTGGCGCACGTCCTCACCAGCCCGTTCGCTCTGCCGACCGCGATCATCGGCGGCGCCATCTTCGCGATGGCCAGCCACGGTTCCGACCAGCTGATCGTCCAGCGCGTCCTGGCCACCCGCTCGCTGCGCGACGGCCAGAAGGCCATGATCGCCTCCGGTGTCTTCGTCACCCTCCAGTTCGCCGCCTTCTCGCTCGTCGGCGCGCTGCTGTGGTCGTACAACAAGGGCAAGAGCTTCTCCGAGCTGGGCCTGCACAGCTCCGACAACCTCTACCCGAACTTCATCCTGCACGGGCTGCCCGTGGTGATCTCCGGCCTGCTCGTGGCCGGCATCCTCGGCGCTGCGATGGGCTCGCTGTCCTCGGCCCTGAACTCCATGTCCAACTCGACGGTCGCCGACATCATCCACAGCTTCTTCCGCAGCACCCCGTCGGAGGAGTCGCTGCTCAAGCTCGCCCGGGTGATGACGCTGGTGTGGGCCGTGCTGATGGCCGTCTTCGCCTGCGCCTTCAGCACCAGCACCGGCAACGTCTACCTGACCGGCCTGACCATCGCGGGCTACACCTACGGCGCGCTGCTCGGCGCCTTCCTGCTCGGCCGGATCATCAGGCGCGCCAACGAGGTCGACGCCGTCGTCGCGTTCCTCGTCACGGTCGGCGTGATGACCTACATCGTGCGCTCGGTGAAGATCGACGTCACCGTGGCGGGCGCGACGGTGCCGACCGCCATCGCCGCCCAGTGGCTGGTGCCGATCGGCGTGCTGATCACCCTGGTCATCGGCGGTGTGATGAGCCTGTTCCACAAGGCCCCCGAGGTCCGCGAGGTGCGTGAGGTCGAGCTGACCGACGGCGGTCCCAAGTCCGGTTCCGGCTCCGGTCGTGTCGCGGCGGGCGCCGGCCTCGAGTGAGGACCCCCGGGGTGGGGGCCGTCGACGGGCGGCCCCCACCCCGGGCACCGCACGACCGCCCCGGACACCACAGTTGGGAGAAAGCCATGCGCGTGATCGGCCTGATGTCGGGCACCTCGTACGACGCCATCGAGGCGGCCGCCGCCGACCTCACCCTGGACGGCGAGACCCTGCTCATGCGGCCGCTCGGTCATCTGTCGGTGCCCTACGCCGACGACCTGCGGGACCTGATCAGCGCGACCCTGCCGCCCGCGGCGACGACCACCCAGGCCGTGTGCGCGCTGGACACCGGCATCGGCCAGGCCTTCGCCGACGCCGCGGCACGCGCGCTCGACGAGCTGTGCGCGGGCGCCGCCGACCTCGTCGTGTCCCACGGCCAGACGATGCACCACTGGGTCGAGGACGGCACCGTCCGCGGCACCCTGCAACTGGGCCAGCCGGCCTGGATCGCCGAGGCCACCGGGCTGCCGGTCGTGTCCGACCTGCGCAGCAGGGACGTGGCCGCGGGCGGCCAGGGCGCCCCGCTGGTCGGGATGACCGACACCCTGCTGCTGCGCGGGCTGCCGGGAGTGCCCGCCGCGCTCAACCTCGGCGGCATCGCCAACATCACCGTCGTCGCCCCCGGCGCCGAGCCCCTGGCCTTCGACACCGGCCCCGCCAACGCCCTGCTGGACGCGGCCGTACGCCACTTCACCGGCGGCGCCGCCGCCTACGACGCGGACGGCCGCCGCGCCGCGGCCGGACGCACCGACCCCGACCTGCTCAAGGTCCTCCTCGACGACCCCTACTACCGCAGGCCCGCACCGAAGAGCACCGGCAAGGAACTCTTCCACCTGCCGTACCTGCAGCGGGCCCTGACCGCCGTGCCCGCGCCCGGCACCGACGACGTCCTCGCCACCCTGACCAGGCTCACCGCCGTCACGGTCGCCGACGCCTGCCGGGCGCACGGGGTCACCAGCCTGGTCGTGTCCGGCGGAGGCGCCCGCAACCCGGTGCTGATGCGCATGATCGCCGAGGAACTGCCCGGCGTGACGCTGCGGCCCAGCGACGACCTGGGCCTGCCCTCCGACGCCAAGGAGGCCCTCGCCTTCGCCGTGCTCGGCTTCCTCACCGTCCACGGCCTGCCCGGCACCCTCACCTCGGGCACCGGCGCCCGCCGCGCCACGGTGCTGGGCAGCATCACCCCCGGCCTGGCCCCGCTGCGCCTGCCCGAACCCGCCGCACAGCCGCCCCGCCTGCTGCGGATCACCGACCCCGCCCACTGACCGTCCGCCGCCGCCGCGTCGTACCGTCGTACCCGAGGAACCATGAGCACCTCCGCCGCCACCCCCGCCCCCACGTCCCGCACCGCCGACCCCGGCCCGGCCGCGTGGCTGACGGCGTGCGTGGCCGACCCCTCCCGGGTCTCCACCGACGTGCCCCGCAGGGTCGCTGCCGCCCACGACGCCTCGCCGTACCTCTTCACCCCGCAGGCCGTGGTGCGCGCCGCCTCCACCGCCGAGGTCGGCGCGCTCATGGGCGGGGCGCGCAGGGCCGGGATCCCGCTCACGCTGCGCTCCGGCGGCACGAGCCTGGCGGGGCAGGCCGGGGGCGACGGCGTCCTGGTGGACGTCCGCACGCACTGGCGCTCCGCCGAGGTCCTCGACGAGGGCCTGCGCATCCGCCTGCAGCCGGGACTCACCGTGCGCCAGGCCAACGCACGGCTCGCCCGGTACGGCCGCCGGCTCGGCCCCGACCCGGCCAGCGAGAGCGCCTGCACCATCGGCGGGCTCGTCGCCAACAACTCCAGCGGCATGAACTGCGGCACCCAGGACAACGCCTACCGCACCATGGAGTCGCTGCAGTTCGTGCTGCCGTCCGGCACCGTCGTCGACACCGCCGCCCCCGACGCGGACGCCGCACTGCGCGCCCACGAGCCCGGCCTCCACGCCGGGCTGCTGCGGCTGCGCGACCGGGTCCGCGGCTCGGCCGCCTCCCGCGCCACCATCGAGCGGCTGTTCGCGATGAAGAACACCATGGGGTACGGGCTCAACTCGTTCCTCGACCACACCGACCCCGCCGACATCCTCGCCCACCTGATGATCGGCAGCGAGGGCACCCTCGGCTTCGTCGGCGAGGCCGTCTTCCACACCGTCCCCCTGCTGCCGCACACCGCCACCGGCCTGCTGATCCTGCCGGGCCTGGCCGAGGCGACCGACGCCCTCCCGGCGCTGCTGGCCGCCGGCGCCCGCACCGCCGAACTCCTCGACGCCGCCTCCCTGCGCGTCGCTCAGCAGGCCGCCGACCCCGTCGAGGAACTGCGCGGGCTGCGGGTGGAACGCCACGCCGCCCTGCTGGTGGAGTTCGCCGAGGACAGCGCCGAAGCGCTCGACGCGACCGTGGCCGCCGCCCGGCCGGTCCTGGACCGGCTGCCCGCGGTCACCGGCTCCGCGCTCACCCGCGACGGGGCCGTCCGCGGCCGGCTCTGGCACCTGCGCAAGGGCCTGTACACGGCCGTCGCCGGGGCACGGCCGGCCGGGACGACCGCGCTCCTGGAGGACATCGCCGTCCCCATGGAACGGCTGACCGGCACCTGCGAGGGCCTGATCGGCCTGTTCGACCGGTACGGCTACCAGGACGCGGTCATCTTCGGCCACGCCCGCGACGGCAACCTGCACTTCATGCTCACCCAGGACTTCGACACCCGCGCCGAGACCGAGCGCTACGCCCGCTTCACCGACGCGATGGCCGACCTCGTCCTGGACGCCGGTGGCACCCTCAAGGCCGAGCACGGCACCGGCCGCGCCATGGCCCCCTTCGTCCACCGCCAGTACGGCGACGAGCTGTACGAGGTCATGCGCGAGCTGAAGCGGCTCTGCGACCCCCACGACGTCCTCAACCCCGGCGTCCTGCTGACCGACGACCCGGCCGCGCACCTGCGCGACCTGAAGAGCGTGCCCGCGGTCGACCCGGCCGTCGACGCGTGCGTGGAGTGCGGCTACTGCGAGCCGGTCTGCCCGACCGCCGACGTCACCACCACGCCCCGGCAACGCATCGCCCTGCAGCGTGAGATCGCCCTGGCCACCGCCGCCGGCGACGAGGAGCGCCGCCGCGCCCTGGAGGCGGACTACGCGTACGCGGCCGTCGACAGTTGCGCGGCCGACAGCCTGTGCGTCACCGCCTGTCCCGTCACCATCGACACCGGCGCGGTCATGAAGCGCCTGCGCGCGCAGCGCCACAGCCCCACCGCCCAGCGCCTCGGCAACACCACCGCCCGGCACTGGGGGAGTGCCATCACCGGAGTGCGTGCCGCCCTCAACACCGCCCACGCGCTGCCCACCCCGGTCACCCGAGCCGCCACCGGCGTGGTCCGCAAGCTCGGGGCGACGGAGCTGGTGCCCACCTGGTCCGGCGACATCCCGCGCGGCGGCCCGGCCCGCCCCGCCCCCCGGCACCCCGAAGGGGCGCGGGCGGTGTTCTTCGCCGCCTGCATCGGCAGCGTCTTCGCCCCCGAAGGAGACTCCGGCGGCGCGGCCGCCGCCTTCCTGCGGCTGTGCGAACGCGCCGGCGTCCAGGTCACCGCCCCGGACGGGCTGACCGGCCTGTGCTGCGGCACGCCGTGGCAGTCCAAGGGCTACACCGACGGCCACCGCACCATGGCCGGCCGGACCCTTGAGGCACTGTGGGAGGCCAGCGACGGCGGGCGGCTGCCGGTCGTGTGCGACGCCTCCTCCTGCACCCACGGTCTCGAGCAACTGGCCGACATCCTCCCGGAGTCCGACCGCGCCCGGTTCTCGGCCCTGCGCTTCGTCGACAGCGTCGCCTTCACCGCCGAGCACCTGCTCCCCGCCCTGCCCGCCCCGCGCCGCATGGGCACCATGGCCCTGCACCCCACCTGCTCCACCGTCCACCTGGGCATCGACGCCGCCCTGCGCCAGGTCGCGGCCGCGGTCAGCGAACAGGTCACCGTCCCCGACAACTGGGGCTGCTGTGCCTTCGCCGGGGACCGCGGACTGCTCCACCCGGAGGTCACGCAGTCCGCGACGGCCGCCCAGGCGGCGGAGATCACCGCCGGGACGTACGACGCGTACGCCTCGTGCAACCGCACCTGCGAGATGGGCATGACCCGCGCCACCGGCCGCCCCTACCGGCACGTCCTGGAACTGCTGGACGAGGCCACCGCCTGACGGGCGGGCTCAGTGCCCGCCCGGCCCCGGCAGGCACGACCCGTCCGCCGTCCTGCTGGAACTCTGGAAGGACCAGCGCGCGCAGGCCCTTCAGTCGGAGAACCAGCGTGCCGCACTCACCAACATCGTCATCGTCGTCGTCGCGGCCGGGCTCGGATTCCTCGCGCAGAAGGAGCACTTTGCGCACCGGCGACCTCTGCGTCACCGTGCCCATGGTCCTCCTGGGCGTGTACGGCACCCTCACGTGCTGGAAGTACCGGGAGCGGACCAGCCTCCACAACCGGCAGATACGCACGCTGTACGCCGCGATCGCAGACGAGCACCCCGAACTGGGTCTGCGGCGCGTCAAGTCCGAGCCCTACGCCCGCCACGAGGCCCGGTCCGCCCGCACGGCGAGGATCCGCCTCTACGTCCTCCGGATGAGCCTGCACATCGGGGTCGCGCTGGGAGGGGTGTTCCTGAGCGTGTGGATCGTTGCCGCCCGGTGACGGCCCGATCGGCGTGCGCCGCGGGGCCGGCGGCACGGCCTCGCGTCACTCGTCCTCCGCGTCCCAGGCCTCGCCGGGGAAGTGCGCGTGCACCCACCCCGCGTTGAGCACCAGCCGGGAGGTCCGGTGCACGGCCAGGAAGCCGATCGGCCCGGTGAACTCGACGGCGACGCGTTTCGTCCTGGACGGCGGTATGCCCAGCGCCACGGCGCCGAACGCCGTGACCGCGGCGGAACGGTAGCCCAGCGCGCTGAAGGCGGCCGTGACCGTCTGCCCGGCGGCGCCCACGACCAGCGGCTCGCGGCTGATGCGGGGGAAGTGCCCTCGGGAGGGGTCCGTGGCCGAGGCGAGCCCGAACAGCCCCGCGTGGGCGAGCAGATCGTGGTGAGCCGTCACCTCGAACGGCACCGCGGTCACCGACAGGTACGGCTCGCGGTCCCAGCTGTGCACGCGCGACACCGTGACCCCGGGACCCGGTTCCCCGTACGGAAGCCGGTCCCCGAGGACGGCCGGGTACGTGCGCTGCAGCGCGCCCACGCCCGCCGCAAGCACCTCGCCACCCGGCACGTCGTCCTCACCGCGCAGCAGGTGGACGTCGATCCCGCCCGTGCCCACCACCTTCAGCACCGCCACCCGCCCGCACGGCGCCTCCACCACCTCGGTACGGTCCAGCAGCGCGGTGGTGCGGTGGAGGACCCCGCCGTGGTTCCGGAACGGCCGGAGCCAGTCGGTCCTGACGGTCAGCGCACCGGCCAGCACCAGCTCCGTCTCCTCGTTGAAGGCCACCGGCATCCTCGGGATCAGGCCGCCGGAGCACTTGTCGGCCCAGGCGTCCAGCGCTCTGCGGTCGGCGGTGACGTCGCCGCTCAGCGCTCCGTGCGAAGCCGGTGGAAGCGCGCCGACCCATCCGGGTTCCAGCGGCAGCGAGCCCTTGCTCCACAGCCCGATCGCGGCGGCCACGCCCGGCAGCCCGTCCATGCGCGCCAGCAGCCGCCCCGCTGCCTCGGCTGCCTCACCGGACCCGATCCCCGTCGCCCGCTCCAGCTCGTCCCGCGCGGCACCGTCTGATCCTGCCGCGAACAGGGCCAGCAGCGGCCACACCCCTGCGGCGGAGAACACCGTCTCCTCGCTGTGCCGCAGCGCCTGGCCCGCCCACCCCACGGTCAGCGCGTTGACCGCGCGGACCGTCCTCGCGTCTCCCATGTCCCGTGATCACGGCAGCGCGCCCTCCCGACGCCAACAGGGTTTCCCGCAAGCTCAAATGAGGCTCAAGCGGCAGGGACAAGCCACCGCTCCGCGGATACGATGCAGGTCACGTGGCTGTCGACATACGGGGGAGAGCTGCTGTGGTCGAACTCGGGATCCTCTTGCTCCTGCTCGCGTCGTTCGTGACGTACCTGGTCGTCAAACTCCTGCGCCGCGGCAACCGCCGCACGGAGAACGCGGACGGCCTGCTCATCGAGCAGGCCCGCCGTGAGCAGGCCCACGCCGACCGTTGGACGTACAACTCGGCGTCCGTGCACAACGCTCCGCTCACCCACTCCTCGGACCCGTTCCACCCCTGACCGGCGGTCGCCGCCGACCAACCCACAGCAGCGCCGTCAGGGGAAATTCCCTGGCGGTGCTGTCAGTTGGGGCTGCTACTCTCCAGCGGCTCGTGCCACGCACGATCACACAGAGGAGGTGCAGGACCATCACGTGGTTGCAACTCGTGGCTCGGCGTTGACGAAGCCGAGCCGTCGGTTCATGCCGATGGCCGATGCGTCGTCAGGGTGGTGGAAGGTCTGCAGCCAGTGGATTCCGTGAGAACGCGCGAAGCCAATGGCCAGGAGCTTCATGGCCAGCGAGATTCCCCTTCCCCGATGGCCGGCCAGCAGCCCGGTCATCTCGCTGAGGGCGTGCCCTTCGGGTTGGAGCGACGTGGTTGCCATGCCAACCCATGACCCACCGTCCAGGGCAAGGACGACACCTTGGGGATCGTAGGTCGGAGTCTCGATGCGCTGGGTGAGGTACTCGTCGAACGTGTAGAACTCCCCCCCCGCTCTGGGATGTCGGCGGAGCACGTCTTGTTCAGGTCGTAAAGCGCACGCCGATGTTCAACCGTGTCGCCGACAGCTGCCATGGTCGTGAACTCGATACCAGCCTGCTGGCAGCGTCGGAGGTACGGTTCGAATCGAATCGTCGAACGCATCCAGGTCGAGATTGAGCCGAACCCACTCGACGGCCATGAGGGCACCTCCAGGATCACCAGCCTGAACACGTTCTCGAAGCCTATCGATCAAGGACACGTCACATCACAGTAGGCGAACCTTGCCTGATGCGGCACCAGCCCTTTCCCGGCCCCACCCGGGGCACGCTCCTGCTTGTGGCCCTGTCGTCCGGTACGGCGGGGCCACGGCCGTGCCGTGGACCCTGCGCCATGAGGTGACAGGGTTTCAGCGTGCCGGCTCCTCATCGGGGCCGGCCGACTTCCCGCCCGGTGGTGTGAAGCAGGCCGTGATCGTCTTGCCGTGGTGCTGGGCGTGCGTGTGCCAGTGGTCGGCGAGACCGTCCACGATGGCGAGCCCGCGCCCGCCGGTGGCCTCTGCGTCGGCGTCGCACGGGGCGGGCACCGTGTCGTCGTCATCGTGGACGCTGACGTGCAGGCAGCGGCTGTCCCAGGTGAGGACGACCTCGGCGTCGCTGTGGGCGTGGACGTGAGCGTTCGTGACGAGCTCCGACACGGCCAGCAGGATGTCGTCGACCGTGCCCGGCGCGTCCTTGGTCCAGTCCAGAGTGGCGAGGTGCTGCCGCGTCCACCGCCGGCCGGCCCGCACTCCGCCGGACACCGGGAACGACCGCGCCCAGCCGACGGCCTTCATCGAGGAGTCGGCCATCGGAGAGCTCCCTTCTGCTCATGGGTGGCAGAAGTACGCCTACCCCGCCTGCCGCCGCGCATCGCGGTGCGAACGGACGGAGCGGGTCCCGGACACCGATCGGCGTCCGGGACCCGCGCGTCGGGCTCGCTCCAGGCGGCGCTCCTACACCTCACCACGCCAGGAGCCGCTCTCGATGCCGCGGGCCTCGATGTACGCCTTGAAGCGCTTGAGGTCGCCCTTGGCCTGGCGCTTGACGACGCCGAGCTTGTCGGCCACCGTGTCGGCCACGCCGTGCGGCTCGTGCCGGAGTTGCAGCATGACCTTGGTGTGCCGGTCGTCCAGGCGGTGGAAGGTCACGACCCCCGCCTGGTGGACGTCGCCGCCGACCGTGGTCCAGGCGACCCTCTCGTCCGGGATCTGCTCGCTGATCTCGGCGTCGAACTCGCGCGTCACGCCGTCCACCTTCGCGACCCAGTGCGTCAGGGTCGGCGTGCGCTGGTCGATGCGCTCCACGCCCTCCATGAAGTGGGGGAACTCCTCGAACTGCGTCCACTGGTTGTACGCCGTCGTGACCGGCACCGCGACCTCGACCGACTCCTCAACCGTCGACATGCGCCCACCTTTCGGGTCGGCATCCGCTTCGGGATGCAGGGTCCTTCTTCTCGGTGGTGGCGCCTGCCCGAGCCCGATGGCGCCAAACAGCGCTCCGGGCACGGCCGCCCGGCCCGGCGGGGCATGCGAGGGTCCCCGCCGTGGTGCCACGGCGGGGACCTCGTGGAGCTCCGGCTCAGACGGCGGCGCGGGTGCGCTGCTTGGCGGCGCTGATGACGTCGGGGCGTCCGCGGTGCTGCCGCTCGTAGTCCATGGCCTGCCGGGCCTGCAGCGGTTCGGCGCCGCGCAGCCGCGCGGTGATCTGGTCCGGGCTCATGGTGTCGTAGCCGGGCCAGGGCTGGTTGGCGCGCAGGTTCTCGATGGCGTTCAGGATGCCGACCCGGTCGCCGTGCTCCCGTTCGTAGTCCTCGATGACGGAGAGGTCCGCCTGCGAGAAGATGCGCAGCCGCTGGATGATCTCCGCGACGGGGAGCCGGTCGTAGTCAGCCAGCGGGAGGTCCACATTCCGGGCCACGGGGGCGTGGGCCTTCCCGGCCGGGCGCGGTGCGTCGGCGGCGGGACGGGGCGCCGGCTGTCCGGCGGTCCAGACGGCCTGGAGCCGCTGGGCGGTCGTGCGCAGCGTCCGGACGGCGGCGTCGGCCAGACCGGCCGCCCCGTGGGCGTGGTGGCCGTTGCCGGCCGCCGTGGTGGCCACCGCCAGGGCCTGTTCCTCGACGCTGGACTCCAGGTCGCGCAGCAGTTGCTCGTCCTGCCGGCGCAGCGTGGTCAGCAGCGCGGCGGCGCGGTCGTCCTGGGCCAGGGTGGCGATGCTCTCGCCCGCCCGGCAGGCCGCGAGGGCCCGCGCGGTGGCGGTGTACTCGGCCTCGGTGTTCCTCAGCAGCTGGTGCTCGTCGGCCTGCCCGCGCCCCGGCAGGACGCCGCGGACCATGCGGGTGCCGATGTGCAGAGGCGCCATGGCCGTGTGGAACGCGCCGGCCGACGCGGTCCGGACCATCTCGGCGGTGTCCCGCAGGAGGTGGCGCGGGCGCATCTCACGGACGTGGGTGTCGATGCGGGCGATGTGGTGCTGGGTCTGGGCGGCATGACGTTCCAGGGTCTGCCGATGGGGACCGACGGGGGTGACGGCCATGTCGGTCCGGAACCGGTCGACCACCGCGGCGTGTGCCTCCCGCACATCCTCGAGCGCGGGTATGAGCGCATCCGTCGTCAATGTCATGCCTGCTCCCTCGTGGGGTGTCGTGGCGGCCGTGGAGGCCGCCCTGGCGTGCGGCGGCGCCGCCGGGTGGGGCGGGCACCGGCACCAGCGTGGGCGAAGCGGAGGAAGATCGCCCGGCGAGGCGGGCTCGTCGCACGCGGCCGCACGGCGGGCCGGGGGCGCGAGTCAGTGCCCGGCGCCGGTCCCGGTGAACTGCGCGGGGCTGTCGAGGAACGTAACAGGGATGAAAGCCCGACGAAAGACCTTGCTGCAAAGACTTGCAAGATCTTCCGATCGTTACATCTGCGTGTCCTC
>NZ_JBEXSX010000042.1:0-85375 GCF_040613835.1 Streptomyces sp. NPDC006207
GGGCAACTCCGCCCGAGGCACAGAATCCGCAGGAACGCGCGTACTCATATACACCAGCATCCCCCCACACCCCCCGACCGGCGAATTCAGACACCACGGACCCCCGCACACCCGCGCACCGGGTCGCCCGTCGCCGTCCGCGGGACACTGGAGGCAGGGACGCAGACGGCGGGGCCGGTCCGGCCGGCGACCGCGTGACGGCCGTGCCCGCGGGCGCCTGTGCCTGGACCTCCGCCCGGATGTCGTGGCAGGCGGGGGACATCGGGAGGGCCTCGGCCGAACTCGTGGCGCGGGGCGCGGCGTTCGAGCCGCGCGCGGCGTACGGCAAGGGCCGGCCGGTCCGCTGAGCCACTGTCCGTGGGAGCCGCCATGAGTTCGACCGCGATCGCAGACTACGCACTGATCTCCGACCGGCACTCCGCCGCGCTGGTGAGCCGGGACGGCTCCGTCGACTGGTTGTGCTTCCCCCGGTTCGACAGCCCCTCGGTCTTCGCGCGACTGCTGGACGGCGCGGCCGGTCACTGGTCGGTCCGGCCGTCGGTCCCGTACGAGGCGACGCGGACGTACGTGGACCGTTCCATGGTGCTGGAGACCACCTTCCGCACCGACTCGGGAACGGCCACGCTCACGGACGCCCTGCTGACCGGCCCGCACGGTGACGAGCACAGCCTCGGGGCCGGCGCGCCGCACCTGCTGGCCCGCAGGCTGACCTGCGCCGAGGGTGAGGTGCCGGTGGAGACGGAGTACCGCCCGCGACCGGAGTACGGGCTCGTCGCGCCGATCCTGTCGGGGACCGAGGGCGGGGTCACGTCCCGGGGAGGGGCCGAGTGGCTGGTGCTGACCACTCCGTACCGCATGGACTTCGCGGACGCCACGGCCCACGGGACCTTCACCCTGCGGGCCGGCGAGTCCGTCTGCTTCGGCCTGCACCGTTCGACGCTCGAGGAGCCCCCGGCCCACGTCTGGACGCAGGAGGACCTGTCCGGCCGCCTGGACTCCACGATCGCTGCGTGGCAGTCGTGGTCGGACATGCACCAGGCCTACGACGGGCCCTGGCGTGACCTGGTGCAGCACAGCGGCCGGGTGCTGCAGGCGCTGTCGTTCCAGCCCAGCGGCGCCATCGTCGCCGCCGCGACCACCTCGCTGCCGGAGGGCGTGGGCGGCGAGCGCAACTGGGACTACCGCTACACCTGGGTCAGGGACGCCTGCCTGACCATGGAGGCCCTGTGGGTGGCGGCCTGCCCCGACGAGGCGCACGACTTCTTCGCCTTCCTGGCGACCGCCGCGCCGTCGCTGAGCGAGGACCGGACGCTGCAGATCATGTTCGGGGTGGGCGGCGAGCACGACCTGAGCGAGCGCACCCTCCCCCATCTGCGGGGATGGCGGAACAGCCAGCCGGTGCGGGTGGGCAACGGCGCGTGGTGCCAGCAGCAGATCGACGTCTACGGGGAGCTCCTCGAGGCCGCCTACCGCCTCGCGGACCAGTTGCACCGGATCGATGACGACACCCGGCGTTTCCTCGTCGCGTGCGCGGACGCCGCGGCGGAGCGGTGGACCGACAAGGACCAGGGCATCTGGGAGGTCCGTGGCGAGCCCCGCCACTTCCTGTACTCCAAGGTCATGTGCTGGGCGGCGCTGGACCGGGCGGTGCGGCTCGCCGACCGCCTGGGCGCGCGCCGGGACAAGGTGGCGGCCTGGCGGAGGAGCCGGGACGAGATCCACCGGACCGTGCTGCGGGAGGGCTGGAACGAGGAGGCGGGCGCCTTCACGCAGTACTTCGGCTCGACCGCCCTCGACGCGTCGAACCTGATGATGCCGATCGTCGGTTTCCTGCCCGCCGACGACCCTCGGATCCGCGCCACCATCGACGCGACGGAGCGGAGGCTCACCGACGCCGCGGGACTGGTCTACCGGTACCGCACGGCGGAGGGGGTGGACGGCCTCGCCGGCGAGGAGGGCACCTTCCTGCTGTGCACCTTCTGGCTGGCCCAGGCGCTGGCCCTGTCCGGCCAGGCCGAACGGGCCAGCGACGTCTTCGCCCGGGCGGCGGCGTACGTCAACGACGTGGGCCTGCTGGCGGAGGAGATCGACCCGGCCACCGGTGAACTGCTCGGCAACTTCCCGCAGGCGTTCAGTCACATCGGCCTGGTCAACGCCGCCTGGGCGATCAGTGAGGCCCGGCAGCCCATCGCCGCATGACGATCCGTCAGGAGACTTCTTCCGTGGCGGGATCGCCCGGGGGCGGAGGCATGACTCACGAAGCGGGCCCGGGGCCTTTCATCGGGGGCCACTCCGGGGCCCCGGGCCGCTGACCACATCAGACACCCGTCGAGGGGTTCCTGCGAGCCGGACTGACCCACCCGGGCTCAACCGGACACGGCCACAGGCAGCGTGACTCGGTGTCCGAAGCCGGTCGCACCCCGGGGTCCTTCGACACGATCGGCGCCGGCCGGGAAGGGGGGCCAGGCCGGCGCCGGATCGAAGCGGGGCCGTTCTCCTGCTCGGCGGCACTCCGTGGGGACGGACCGCTCCGCGTCCCCGTGGAGTCCCGTGGCAGGTCTCCCGCGCCTGGTCCAACCGTGAACCGGAAGCAGTCATTCCCCGTCGTCCTCCCGGTCGTCCTCCCCTGTCGCCATCCCCCGTCGCGGCCGGTGCCCGGGTGACGCGTCTGCCAGTCGGCGGCGAGCAGACCGAACAGCAGGTCGTCGGTCCACTCCCCCTTGATCCAGGTGTGAGCGGGGCGACGGCCCTCCAGCCGGAACCCGGCACGCTCCAGCAGACGTGCCGAGGCGGTGTTCCGCGCGTCGCACTCGGCGGAGACGCGGTGCAGGCCGCTCACGGTGAAGAGCCGGTCCAGCAGCGCGGTGACGGCCTCGGTGGCGTAGCCGTCGCCCTGGTGCGCTCGGGCGAGGGTGAAACCGAGGTCGGCCTGCATCCGGTTGTCGTGCAGGCACACGCCGATGTCGCCGATCAGCTCGCCGGTGGCGGCGAGCTCCACCGCGTACTGGAACCAGCCGGGCTCCTCCGGATCCCCCGCGGCGAACCGCGCGACGAGGTCCGCGGCCGTCTGAGGGGACACCGGCTCGCTCCAGCCCTGGTAGCGGGCGACGGCGGGGTCGGACCGGTAGGCGGCCAGGGCCGGCGCGTCACCGGGGCGGAACCGGCGTACGCGCAGCCGGGAGGTCTCCAGGAACACGCCTGCGATGCTCTCATGCCGCGGCATGCCTTCCGACGCCCCTCCCGGCGCCGCCACGCCCGTTGCGTTGGTGCTCACCCGTCACAGGCACGATGCTGGTCAGTGGATGCCCTGGCCGAGCCCGGTTCCCCCGCCCCCGCGGGGGAAAGAACCTAGCGAGGGCGAGATGACAGCCATGGAGCCACTTCCCACCGCCGCCGGTGGACAGCCGGAATCCCTGGGCACCGACGGCGCCACCGCCTACACCGCCTCCGCCACGCTCGACGACCACGGGATCGTCACCGGCTGGAGCGCCCAGGCCCACCACCTGCTCGGCCACACGCCCGCCGAGATCATCGGTCATCCCGCCACGCTGTTGCTCGCCGGACCCCCGCCGCACGTGCCGTCGCCCCCCTCCACGCCACGCTGGGCCGGGACCCTCGCGCTCCGCCACCGGGACGGACACACCCTGCGCCTGCGACTGCTCGCCCACCACCGCGAGACCGCCGGCCGGCCGCCGGGCGGCACCGGGCCCGGGCACGACGGCGACGCGCACGACAGGAGCGGCTGGCTCGTCGTCGCGGCGGTCCCCGGGTCCTCCGGCGACCCGCCGGCGCACGACGCGGTGTGCGGCTGGGCGTTCACCCAGTCCCCCTGCCCGCAGGCCGTCTTCGACACCGGGCTACGGCTGACGCGGGCCAACGCCGCCTTCGAGGACACCCTGGGACTGCGCGAGGCCGAGATGCGCGGCCTGCGGTTGGCCGACCTCGCCCCCGGTGACACGGCCCGGCAGACGGAAGCCCACATGCGGAGCGTCCTGACCAGCGGGCGCCCGCAGCACGCTCCGGCCCCCTTCACCGCGGACGGCTCCACCGCCACCGGAGACGACGGCGGCCCGGGCACCGCGCCGGGGGACGGCGCCGACGGGAAGCACGCCCTGCAGGCGACCCTCACCCCGCTCACCGACCCCGCGGGGACCGTGAGCGGGGTGGTGCTCACCACGCACCCGGCCGGGGAGGACCCCGAGGTGCGGCGCCGTTCGCAGCTCCTGCACGACGCCGCGACCCGCATCGGCACGACCTTGGACACCACCCGCACTGCCCAGGAGCTCACCGACCTCGTGGTGCCCGAGCTCGCCGATTACGCCGCCGTCGACCTGATCGAGCCCTCCAGCGGCGCCCGGGCCGCTGGGTCGGACGGTCCGGTCACCGTGACCCGCACCGCCGCCAGGTCCATCCTGCCCGGCACCCCCGAGGCCCTCATCGCCCTCGGCGACACCGCGACCTACCCCCCGGGGTCCCCTCCCGCGCAGACGCTGGCCACCGGCAAGGCCGCGCTGTACGACATCACCGAGGCCACCCTCGCCCGCTGGGCCGCCCAGGACCCCCGGGCCGCGTGGATCCGCGAGGCGGGCACCCACTCGGTCATCGCGATCCCCCTCACGGCCGGCGGCGGCACCCTCGGGCTGGCCGTCTTCAGCCGCCACCGCAATCCGGTCCCCTTCACCGCCGACGACCTCGCCCTCACCGAGAAGCTCGCCCACCGGGCCGCCACGGCGATCCACAACGCCCGCCGCTACGCCCGCGAGCGCACGACGACAATGACGCTGCAGCGCAGCCTGCTGCCGCACACCCTGCCCGATCAGGACGCTCTGGACATCGCCACGCGCTACCTGCCCGCGACGACGCACGCCGGGGTGGGCGGTGACTGGTTCGACGTGATCCCCCTGTCCGGCGCCCGTGTCGCCCTCGTGGTCGGCGACGTCGTCGGGCACGGCATCCGCGCGTCGGCCACGATGGGGCGGCTGCGCACCGCGGTGCGCACCCTCGCCGACGTGGACCTGCCACCCGACGAGCTCCTCACCCACCTCGACGACCTGGTGATCCACCTCTGCTCCGACGACGCCGGGGAGGACCAGGACGCGGAGACCGCGGGCGGGATCGGCACCACGTGCCTGTACGCGGTGTACGACCCGATCACGCGCCAGTGCAGCCTCGCCCGCGCGGGGCACCCTCCGCCCGCCGTCGTGACCCCCGACCACGCCGTCCACTTCCTGGACGTCCCCGCCGGCCCCCCGCTGGGCCTGGGCGGGCTCCCGTTCGAGACGATGACCACGAACCTCCCCGAGGGCACGGTCCTCGCCCTCTACACCAACGGGCTGCTGGACCCGCACCACAACGACATCGACCAGTCCCTGGACAAGATGTTCACGGCCCTCGCGCACCCGACCTCGTCGCTGGACACGGTCTGCGACCGGGTCCTGACCACCCTCATCACGCACCGCCCGACCGACGACATCGCCCTCCTGGTCGCCCGGACCCGCACCCTGCCCTCCGACCACATCGCCACCTGGCAGCTGCCCAACGACCCCGCCACCGTCGCGCACGCCCGCCACCACACCACGTCGCAGCTGACGACGTGGGGCCTGGAGGAGACCTCGTTCACCACCGAACTGCTCGTCAGCGAGTTGGTCACCAACGCCATCCGCTACGGCAAGCCGCCCATCCAGCTGCGCCTGATCCACAACAACACGGCGCTCATCACCGAGGTCACGGACACGAGCAACACCACCCCGCACCTGCGCCGTGCCCGTACGTACGACGAGGGCGGGCGGGGTCTGCTCCTCGTGGCGCAGCTCGCCCAGCAGTGGGGCACCCGTCACCATCCGCGCGGCAAGACGATCTGGACCGAACAGGTCCTGACGCCCGCCTGACGACCACGGCCACACATACCCCCACCCCGTATCCGCGTACTGCCCTCGCGAACCTTGGCACATACCCCTAGGGGGTATAGCGTGGAGCAACGCGCCCGCCCGGCACGTCGTCCCCATGCCACGGCACCCATGGAGCAGCCTTGAACACCGGAACGAAGATCACCGCGTTCGCCGTCGCCCTGGCGGCCTCGTTCGGCACCGCCTACGGCGTGGGTGCGGCCTTCGACCCGGTCCGCCCACCGGTGGCCGGCGTGAACGCGCCGGGGCCGGGACACGCGCACGACACCGCCGACGGCGAGGGCGCCGCCCAGCCCGCGGGAGGCCTGGCGATCAGCGAGGCGGGCTACACCCTGGACCTCCGCACGCCACGCGTCGGTTCCGGTCGCCCGGCCGAACTGCGCTTCCTCATACGCGACGCCGACGGCCACCCGCTCACCTCGTACCGGCGGGCTCACGAGAAGGAGCTGCACCTGATCGTCGTCTCACGCGACCTGATGTCCTACCGCCATCTGCATCCGGTCCGGGCCGCCGACGGCACGTGGAGCACCCCCGTCAGCCTCCCCCGGGCCGGGGACCACCGGGTCTTCGCCGACTTCACGCCCGCCGCGAAGGGCAGCCGGAACCTCACGCTCGGCGCGGACCTCTCCGTGGCCGGGGACCACCGGCCCGGCAGCCCCGCGCCGGTCTCCCGGACGGCGACCGTCGACGGCTACACCGTGACGCTCCACGGCGGCCTGCGACCCGGCGCCGCGCGGGAGCTCCGGCTGACGGTGACGAAGGACGGCCGCGAGGTCACCGACCTGCAGCCCTACCTCGGCGCGTACGGCCACCTGGTCGCCCTGCGCGCCGGCGACCTGGCGTATCTGCACGTGCACCCCGGCGGCGCCCCGGGCGACGGCGCAACCGCGCCCGGGCCGGACGTCTCCTTCACCGCCACGGCCCCGAGCGCGGGCACGTACCGGCTCTTCCTCGACTTCAAGCACCAAGGAACGGTCCGCACCGCCGCGTTCACGGTCACGGCCGGTCCGGACGACGGCCATGCCGACACGGACGGCGGCGGGACGGGCGGCCACAACCACGGCGACTGACGTCGGGCGGGGCTCGGCAGGGCCCTCAGCCGGAGCGGCGCCGCAGGCGACGGGCGCCGAGGAAGGCGGCCGCGCCGGCGGCCAACGCGCCCCCGGCGGCGCCGGCCAGAGCGCCGACGCCCGGCCGGTGCTCGCCGGAACCGGTGTCGGCCAGCGCCGGGCGGCCGGACTCGGCGGCGGTGGCGGCCTGGAGGATCAGGTCGGCGACGGCGTCGGGACGTGCGATCAGGGACACGTGGCAGGTGTCGAGCTCCACGGTGTGGGAGTGGGCGCGCTCCGCCTGGAAGCGCTCCTGGTCCGGGTTGATCGTCATGTCCTGGCGGCCGACGAGGGCCCAGGACGGGATCGTCTTCCAGGCCGCGACCTTGGCCTTCTCCGAGAACGCGGTGGTGGCCGCGGGCCGCTGGGTGACCGCCAGCAGGTTCGCCTGGCTCTCCGGCAGGCAGGCGGCGAACACCGGGTGCACCTTGTCGCGCTTGAGGTAGAGGTCGGTACCGCTGACTCCCCCGCCCGCCCGGAACGGCACGGACTTGGTGGCGGTGCCCAGCGCGCTGGGGAACCGCTCGGCCAGCGACATCCCGCTCTCACCGACGTCGGGCATCAGCGCGGAGACGTACACCAGCGACTTCACCTGGGGGTTCCCCGCCGCGGCGGAGCTGATCACCGCGCCGCCGTAGGAGTGGCCTGCCAGAACGATGGGGCCCTTGATGCTCTCCAGTACGGAGGCGATGTAGGTGGAGTCGCTGTACAGCCCGCGCAGCGGGTTCGCGGGGGCGATGACGGGGTAACCGCGGCTCTCGAGCCGCTCGATCACCCCGTTCCAGCTGGAGGCGTCCGCGAACGCCCCGTGGATCAGGACCACCGTCGGCTTCGTCCCGGTCGTGTCCCCGTCCGCGGCGGCCGGAGCCGCGGCGGACGCGCAGAAGGCCAGGGCGCAGCCGGCCGCGGCGACGTGGGCGCGGCGTATGCGACGCCGCGAGCGGGAATCCAGAGTTGCCGCCATGCCGTATCTCGCTTTCCTCGGTGCTCAGGGCGGAGGCCCTACGGCACCTGAGTGTTCACGGCTCGGCGGCGACAGGCCCGGCCGCGTATGCCGACCGGGTCACGCCCGTGGGCCGTCGGGGTGAAAGCTGCCCCGAGGGGGTGTGCGGCCCGCGGGGCGCGCCGTGCGGCCGGGCCGCGGGGGCGGTTCCGGGTCGGACGGCGACGGCCTCGCTCATCTCCTCTTCCGCCTCGCGCTCGGCCCCATGAGGGAGCGCGGGGGCTGCCTCGGCACCGACTCGGCGACGCCCTTCCTGCTCGACAAGTCGACCGCCAGCCGCCGGATCGCGGTACTGGAGCGCAACTACAACGCGGCCGCCGGGACGCTGCGTGCCATCGGCGCGGTCTTCGTGCAGCGGAGCCGGATCCTGCGTCAGTCGTGGTCCAGGAAGCGGTGCGGATGCGCCGGGTAGACGCCCATGATCCGCACCTCGGAGGAGAAGAAGCGCAGCTCCTCCAGGGCCAGGGCCACTCCGCTCTCCTCGGGGTGGCCCTCGATCTCGATGTAGAAGCGGCTGGCCTTCAGCCCCGCGCCCACCTGGTAGCTCTCGATCTTGGTGAGGTTCACCGCGTTGCTGGAGAAGCCGCCGAGCGCCTTGTAGAGCGCGCTCGGGATGTTGCGCACCGAGAAGAAGAGGCTGGTCATCATGGGCGTGCCCGAGTCCGGCGGGAACACGGCGTCGCGGGAGAGGACGACGAAGCGGGTGGTGTTGTCGGAGGTGTCCTCCACGCCGCCGCGCAGCACCTGCAGCCCGTACAGGTCCGCCGCGCCGGGCGGAGCGAGCGCCGCGTGCCGCGGGTCGCCGAGCTCCGCGACCTCGCGGGCGGCGCCCGCGGTGTCGTCGCTCACCAGCGTCTGCCAGCCGCCCTCGCGGATGATCTTCCGGCACTGCCCCAGGGCGTGCACATGGCTGCGGACGCACACGACGTCCTCCAGCGTGGCCCCGGGCACGCCCATCAGGTCGAAGCGGATCGGCAGGAAGTACTCCGCGATGATCGAGAGGTCCGCCTCCGGCAGCAGGTGGTGGACGTCCGCGACGCGACCGGCGGCAGAGTTGTCCACGGGGATCACGGCCAGGTCCGCGCTCCCCACCGCGACCGCCTCCAGCGCCTGCTCGAACGTCGTGCAGGGCAGCTCCCGGCTCTCGGGGTACAGCCTGCGGGCCGCGGCGGCGGAATTGGATCCGGGTTCTCCCTGGTAGGCGATGGTCACCATGTGCGCGTCGGTATCTCCGGATCGGTGGGCTGTGCGTGCGGCGGGGCCGTCCTCGCATGCTACTGCGCGCCGCGCGCGCAACCCGTTCCCGTCCGAGGGCCGGACGGCCGTGGCCGGCGCGCGGCCCCGGCTCACCCCGGGCGCGGGCGGGTGGCCCACGGGCGGCCCCCACCGCCCGTGGGTCCCGCGCCGGCCCCGGCGGCCGGCGCGGGGATCATCACCACGGCAACTGCGCGGTGAGGTCGCCGAAGGTGCCGGTCGGGCCGTCCGGGCCGACCGTGGCGTAGCGCACGATCGCCTCGGCGCCCTCCTCCGGGGTCTGGATGCCGTGCCCGCTCAGACCGTGCAGGTCGGTGGCGCTGAACCCGGGCTCGACGGCGTTGACGCGCATGTGGGGCAGGCCCTTGGCGTACTGCACCGTGAGCATGTTCACCGCCGCCTTCGACGCGGAGTAGACGGGCGTGACGTACCGCGACTCGTTCTTCCCGGGGTCGAGGACCGTGCCGAAGGAGCCGAGCCCGCTGCTGACATTGACGATGACCGGCGCGGCGGACTCCCCCAGGAGGGGGAGGAAGGCGTGCGTCACGCGCACCAGGCCGACGACGTTGACGTCGAGGACGGTCGCCATGTGGGCGCCGGAGGCCTCCGCGGCGCCGACCATGCCCTCGAAGACGCCCGCGTTGTTCACCAGGACGTCGAGCCGGCCCTCGCGGCGCCGCAGCTCCTCGGCCGCCGCGGTCACGGAGGCGTCGTCGGTGACGTCGAGCAGGAGCAGCTCCGCCCCGAGCTCGTCGGCGGCCGCCCGTCCGCGGACGGCGTCCCGGGAGCCGATGTAGACGGTGTGCCCGAGCTTGATCAGACGGCGGGCGGTCTCGCGGCCGAGGCCCTTGTTGCCGCCGGTGACGAGCGTGATGGTCATGGGGTGCTCCCTTGCTGGTGCGCGCGACGCACGGGTGACCGCGCGCCGACGTGTCGGGGGGTGTGGTGGGGGGTGGGGGGGGGTGGCGCGAGTGGGGCGCCGTTCAGCCGGCGATGCCGTCGAGTTCCGCGACGGCGTCGGCAGGCAGCTCCAGGGCGGCCGCGGCCACGTTCTCGCGCAGGTGGGCGAGCGAGGACGTACCCGGGATCAGGACGGTGGTCGCCGACCGCCGGAGCAGCCAGGCGAGGGCGACCTGCTGCGGCGAGGCACCCAACCGGGCCGCCACGCCGGCGAGTCCGTCCGACTGGAACGTGGTGAAGCCCCCGAGCGGGAAGAAGGAGGCGAAGGCGATGCCTTCGGCCGCGCACCGGTCGACGAGGGCGTCGTCCTGCCGCTTGACCAGGTTGTAGAGGTTCTGCACGGCCACGACGGGGGCGATGGACTGCGCCTCGGTCAGCTGGCCGTCGGAGACCCCGCTGAGACCGAGGTGCCGGATCAGGCCCTGCTCGCGCAGTTCCGCGAGGGCGCCGAACTCCTCGGCGATCGGGTCGTCGCCGGTGCCCCCCACGGAGCCGAGGCGCAGGTATACCACATCGAGTGCGTCGAGTCGCAGGCGGCGGAGGTTCTCGTGCACCTGGGCCTTCAGGTCGTCGGGCTCCAGGGAGGGGATCCAGCCGCCGGTGGCGTCGCGGCGTGCGCCGACCTTGGTGGCGATGCGCAGGGCGTCCGGATAGGGGTGCAGCGCCTCCCTGATCAGCTCGTTGACCACCGCGGGACCGTAGAAGTCGCTGGTGTCGATGTGGGTGATCCCCAGCTCGACCGCCTCCCGCAGCACGGCGAGGGCCTGGTCGCGGTCCTTCGGCGGGCCGAAGACCCCGGGACCGGCCAGCTGCATGGCGCCGTAGCCCATGCGGCTGATGACGAGGTCGTCCGCGAGCCGCAGCGCACCACCGGGGAGATTCCGGGCGTTGCTCATGTGTCGCACCTTTCGCGCATTGGTGTGGGGGGTGACGAACCGGTCGGCTCCGGCCGCCCTCCACTGTGCGCGGCGTGGGGCGCCGGTGGCAGTGCCCCACTGTTCCTGGGGGTGAGGGGACCAGTCGCCTCACCCGCGGGGACGCATCCCGGCGTCCGTGCGGCGCGTCGCACGGCGATCCGGCCGGTCCGTCACGTCGCCTGGTCACGACGACCGGCGACGGCACCCACCCCGGAAGGCCAGACATGAGCACGTACCTGATCAACCACCTGCGCATCCCCGGCGGCATCCCGAACGACGAGGGCCTGACCTACCTGGAGCGCGTCGACGCCACCTTGCGGCCCTACGGCGGCACGTGGCTCGCGAACGGCGAGCCGACCGTGGTGGAGGGCGCATGGCCCGGCCTGGTCGTCCTCCTGGAGTTCCCCGACCGGGCCGCGGCCCAGGACTGGTACAACTCCCCCGAGTACCAGGAGATCCTGCCGCTGCGCACCCGCAACGCGATCTCCGACCTCGTGCTGATCGACGGTCTTCCCGCGGACTACACCGTCGCCGGCTTCGCCCGGCAGGTCCGGGCGTCGCTCGCCGGTGCGTCCGGCGCGTCGGGTGTATCCGGTGCTTCCGGTGCGTCCGGTGCGGACGGCTGACGCAGGCTCAGAGACACCCTGGCCGGGGCGGGTCGATCCCGCCCCGCCGGCCTGCCCGGTCCCCGGCCTCGTCCGCGACCGGCTGCCCGGCCGTCCACGAGGCCAGGATGCGCAGGGCGTCGTACGACGGGCTGCCGGGCTCTGCGGTCAGCACCATGAGGCGCTGACCCGAGCCGTCGGGGCTGCTCCACGTGTCGCAGTCGAGCGTGAGGTCACCGACCATCCGGTGCCGGTAGTGCTTGGTGCCGTAGCTGGTGGTGATGACGCGGTGCTCCGCCCACCAGGTGCGGAAGTCGGTGTCCTGGACCGACAACTCACCGACGAGACGCGCCAGTTCGGGATCGTCGGACTCAGCGGCGGCCTGCATGCGCAGGGCGGCGACGGCGTCGCGGGCGTCGTGCTCCCACTGCCGGTGCATGCCGCGGACGGTCGGGTGCGTGAAGAGCAGGTGCACGTAGTTGCGCCGGCCCGGCGGGACCGCCGAGAAGTCGGTGTACAGGGCCGCGGCGGCGTCGTTCCAGGCCAGGACGTCCAGCCGCTTGCCGAGGACGACGGCGGGCGTCGCCGAGAGCTGGTCGAGCAGACGCCGCATCGCGGGCCTCACGCCCTGCGCGGGACGGCGGCGCCGCGGCTGCGCGTCGGCCTTGCCGGCGAGCTCGTACAGGTACCTCTGCTGGTCCTCGTCGAGGCGCAACGCACGGGCCAGCGGGGCGAGGACCGAAGCCGACGCCCGGACGCGGCCCTGCTCGAGCCGCGTGTAGTAGTCGACGCTGATCGCGGCGAGCTGCGCGACCTCCTCACGGCGCAGACCCGCGACCTTGCGCCCGGAATCCGCCGGCGGCAGACCGCATTCGTCCGGTGCCAGCTGCGCCCGGCGGGCTTTCAGGAAGGCTCCGAGTTCGCGAGGACCAGATGCCGCAGTCATGTGCCCCATTCTCCCGCGCACTCCCCCTGCTGTGAGGGGGCACGTTTCTTCCCCGGCAGGAACCCGCCTCTTTTGCCCACCCCGGCCAGGACGGAGGGTCGAAAGTGCCCGGCACGGTCCCGGGCGGCAGAGGGCCCGCCGAACGGGCGCGGCCCGCCACGACAGCGAACACGGAGAACCCTGTGGCCAAGACCACCGTCACCTTCGACAGCGCCGGCATCCCGCTCGCCGGCCACCTCTACACCCCCGACCACTCCCACGACGCCCCCGCCGCGCGGGGCCCGCGGCCCGCGGTCGTCGTCGGCCACCCCGGCACCGGCGTGAAGGAGCAGGCCGCCGGTCTCTACGCGCGGCGCCTGGCCGAGAAGGGCTTCGTCACGCTCGCCTTCGACGCGGCGCACCAGGGCGAGAGCGGCGGCGAACCCCGCGGCCTGGAGGACCCCGCCCAGCGGGTGGAGGACCTCAAGGCGGCCGTCTCCTACCTCACCACCCGCGACGACGTCGACGCCGGACGCATCGGCGCCCTGGGCATCTGCGCCTCCGGCGGCTACGTCCTTCCCGCGGCGGCCGGTGACCGGCGGATCAAGGCCGTCGGCACCGTCAGCGCGGTCGACGTCTCCCGCCAGTTCCGCCTGGGGGCGGACGGGACCCAGGACGCGGCCGTGTTCCAGGGCATGCTGGAGGCCGCTGCCGGCGCACGTACCGCCGAGGCCCGCGGCGAGGAGCCGCCCGTCCTGACCCTGTTCCCCGACACCGCGGACCAGGCCCGCGCACTGGGCGGGGAGCACGGCGTCGAGGGCTTCGACTACTACCGCACCCCGCGCGCCCGGCACCCCCGGGCCGCCGACTTCTTCACCTGGTCGAGCATCGACAGGATGGCGGCCTTCGACGCCTTCGCCCCCGTGCCGCTCATGGGCCCGCGCCCCCTGCTGATGGTCGTGGGGTCCCGCGCGGTCACCGCCTGGATGAGCGTCGACGCGTTCCAGCGCGCCACCGGCCCCAAGGAGTTGCACTGGATCGACGGCGCCGGCCACGTCGACCTCTACGACCGGGAGCGGTACGTCGACCCCGCGGTCCAGAAGCTCGCCGGCTTCTTCACCCGCAACCTGGACCCGGCCGCGGGCCACTGACCCCGGCGCCCGGGCGGGGTGTGCCGGTAGGGTCCGCGCATGCGTGACGTCGCAACCGGCGTCTGGCACTGGCAGACGCCGCATCCGGAATGGACGCCGGACGAGCCGTGGCCGCGGGAGGTGTCGTCGTACGCCGTCGACGACGGCACCCGGCTGCTCCTCCTCGACCCGCTGTCCGTTCCGGCCGGGCTGCTCGCGCTCGCCGCCGAACGGGATCCGGTCGTGGTGCTCACCGCTCCCTGGCACGAGCGCGACGCACGGGGTCTGGTCGAGGGCCTCGACGCACCGGTGTTCACTCCCCCGCCCGACACCGCCGACGACCTCGTACGGAAGTTCGGCGTCACGCGCGAACAGGCCGGTGACGGCAGCCCCGACCTCGCCTGGCTGCACACCGGTGACGGCGGCCATGGCCACTTGTACGCCGCGGGCGACCGACTCCCGGCGGGGATCGAGGCGTTCGCCGGGAGGGAGCACAACGACATGGTTCTGTGGGACGGCCGTGTGCGGGCCGTCATCCCCGGCGACACCCTGGTCGACTTCGGCCGCGGGCTGCAGATCAACGACCGGCTGCGGGACGGCGTCACGCGCGAGCAGGTGGTCCAGCGCCTGCGGCCGCTGCTCGCCCTCCCGGTCGAGCTCGTGCTCCCCGCACACGGCGCACCGGCGGACCGGGCCGCGCTGGAGCGTGCGCTGACCCTCTGACCTCACCTGGTCCGGCACAATGCGGACGTGATCCTGGACGCCATCGACGCCGTGGACTGGTCGGCGATACCCAACCCGACGTCGTAACCGGGCGACGAACCCGCACGGGTCGCCACGCGCTGCGGCGGCTGACCGTGTCGACCACGGCCAACGAGACGGGGAGTGCGGCGGCGGCACTGGGGGACCGCGGCTTCACCTGCGGGCACGCCGCCATGGTGTTCCCCGCGGCCTACCCCGCCACGGCGGTCCTGCTGGACCTCGTCGAGCACGGCCGGCGCCCGCGCATCAAGGACGTGGCCCTCTCGCTGGTGTTCGACGCACTGTGCTTCTCCCCGCTCGCCGGCCACAACCGCGTGGACACGCCCTACGGCACCGACGTCCCGCTCTGCTGCGCCATCGCGCGGCAGATCCGCAGCCGTGCCGGCGCCCTCCTCGCCCACGGCATCCACGGGAAGCACCTACTGGCGCAGGCCGCACTGCACTGGCGGCTGGCCGTCGAGGAGTCCGAGCCGCAACCCGACGGCACCACGACCGCCTTGGCGGTCCTCGAAGGCGAGCCCTTCGACACACCGGCCGAAGCAGAAGTGCACACGACGGAGCCGGCGAAGACGTTTCCGCCCGTGCGTATCGAGTCGCTGACGGCGGATGCCTCCGGCGCGGCCTACGTACGACTGGCGCACGCGCCGTACGGCGTGCTGTCGCCGGGGGGCGTCCTCTACGACGCCGAGTGCGGAAACCGCGAGCACTGAACTCACCCGTCGCGGCGTGCGAAGAGGATCCCCCCGAGCCTGCTCTCGGCCGAGGCGAGCGTCATCTGGGCCTCCACGGTGAAACCGGCGTCGCCGAGCCACGCGGCCATCCGGTCGGGCCGCCGCAGGTGGACCCGGACCTTCATCGGGTGGCCGCCGTAGCCCTGCGTCTTCAGTCGCGTCCCCTCGCCTGCGTGGAAGGCCAGCAGCAGCGGGCCGCCCGGCCGCAGGGCCCGCCGGAAGTGCGTGAGGACGGCGCCGACCGCGTCGTCGGGGACGTGGATCAGGGAATACCACGCGACCAGGGCCGCCACCGAGCCGTCGGGGAGGTCAAGGTCCGTCATGGAACCGACGTCGAACCGCACGCCGGGGTGCTCGCGCGTGGCCACCTGGATCATCGCGGGCGACAGGTCGATCCCGAAGGCGTCCGCACCCAGTCCGTTCAGGTGGGCCGTGATCCTCCCGGGTCCGCATCCGACGTCCGCGACCGGCCCTCCGCCACTGCTCCTGACCAGGTCGGCGAAGAGCGCCAGCACCGCACGTTCGTAGGGTGTTTCGTCCAGGAGGCCGCGGACCTGGTCGGCGTAGTCCTCGGCGACGGTGTCGTAAGACGTCCGGGTGTCCGCGAGCCAGTCGTCGGTGTCCATGGCCGGCCACGGTAGTTCACCGGGGGAACGGGTTCTCGGGCGGCACCCGCGCCCGGTAGGTTCGGTTGCCGTGACCGACGACGACGCGTGGGAGATCGGCCGGAGCCCGGCCGGGGGGCCGGAGCCGCCGCTCGCCGGGGGCGAGGCCGCGACGCTGCTGGGCTCGCTGGAGCGGCAGCGCGCGACCTTCGCGTGGAAGTGCGGCGGCCTGGACGCGGCGGGCCTGCGGGCGACGGTCGGTGCTTCGTCCGTGACCCTGGGCGGTCTGCTGAAGCACCTGGCGCACTGCGAGGACGCCACGTTCTCCCGGAAGTTCCTCGGGCGGGAGCCGGGTGCGCCGTGGGACACGGTGGACTGGCGCGCCGACCCCGAGTGGGACTGGCACTCCGCGGCGCAGGACGGCCCCGAACAGCTCATGGCGCTCTGGCGGGGCGCGGTCGCCCGCTCCCGGCACGTGGTCCGCGAGGCCCTGGCGGTGGGCGACCTCGGACAGTTGGGCCGCTGGACCACCCCTGACGGGCGGTCACCGAGCCTGCGGCGCATCCTCGTCGACCTCATCGAGGAGTACGCGCGGCACGTCGGGCACGCCGACCTCATCCGGGAGTCCGTCGACGGGCTCGTCGGCGAGGACCCGCCGGGCTGACGGACCGTGGCGGGCGACGCGGCGTCGTTCAGGCGGGGAACCGTACGCCCGTGAGCCGCTCGCTCTCCGTCCACAGCCGCTCGCCCTCGGCGGGGTCGTCCGCGCCGCGCGGCAGCCGTACCGGAACAGGCGTTCCGGAGGTCTGGTCGCGCCCGGCGGGGCCGAGGAACTGCCCGCTGCGGACGTCGGGGCTGGTGGCGGCGTACAGCGACGGCCAGGCCGCGCCCTCGGGCGAGCCCATCAGCGCCCGCGAGGAGACGGCGACGACCATCCGGGCGAGCGGGCCGCTGCTGTGCCGCTGCAGGTTCGTCATCGCAGAACCGGGATGGACGACGACCGCCTCGACGGAGGTGCCCGCAAGGCGGCGCGCCAGTTCCCGGGTGAACACGACGTTGGCGCGCTTGGACTTGGCGTAGGCGCCCATCGCTCCGTACCGGCGCTCGCTGTTGAGGTCGTCGAGCCGGCCGCTGCGCCATCGCGCGGCGACGGCGCTGACGGTCACGACACGGGCCGCCGACGACCGCAGCAGGGCCGGCATGAGCCCGGCGGTGAGGGCGAAGTGGCCGAGGTGGTTGGTGCCGAAGGTCAGCTCGAAGCCGTCGGTGGTGGTGCGGCGCTCGGGCACGTTCATGACGCCCGCGTTATTGATCAGCAGGTCGACCGCCCCCGGCCCCGCGGCCAGCCGCTCGCCCGCCCGCCGGATCGAGGCGAGGCTGCCGAGGTCGACGACGACCGTGCCGACGTCGGCGCCGGGCTGCTCGGCGGCGAGGGCGGCCGCCGCCTCGTCGAGCGTGTCCTGGCTGCGTCCGGCGAGGATCACGCGGGCGCCGTGCGTTGCGAGCACGCGTGCGGTCTCCAGTCCGATGCCGCTGTTCCCGCCCGTGACGAGGGCGGTGCGACCGCGCTGGTCGGCGATGGCGCCGGGGGTCCAGTGGCGGGTGGGGGCGGTGGTGGCGGGCATGCTCGGACTCCTATCAAGTGAACGTTCATTTAATAGCTAGACGGTGCCCTGCCCTGGCCGAGTTGTCAAATGAACGTTCAATAGCCGAGGATGCGTGCATGCGCACACGTGATCCGGAGCTGAAGCGGCGGCTGCTGCTGGAGGCGGCGCTGACCGAGTTCGCCGAGTACGGCGTCGCCGGGGCGCGGGTCGACCGGATCGCCGGACGCGCCGGGGTGAGCCCCGGCCTGACCTACTCCTTCTTCGACGGGAAGGAGGGCCTGTTCGAGGCCGTCTACGACGCCGTCGTCGAACAGGCCGTGGCCGGCATCCCCATCGACGCCGACGACCTGCCCGGCTACGCCGGCCGCCTCCACGACGCGGCCCTCGACCACCCCGAGGTCATGCGCTTCGTGGCCTGGTACGCCCTCGAACGCGGCGACGGCCGCGAGGTCCGGCCCGTCGTGGCCGCGTCCATGGCCGACAAGGTCGCCGCGGTCGAGGACGCGCAGCGGCGCGGCACCGTCACCGACCGCATGGGCGCGGGCGAACTCCTCGCCCTCGTCCTCGTCGTGGCCAACATGTGGCAGCGCCAAGGGGAGGACGTCCGCTCCCTGGTCCCGGCACCGGAGCGCAGGCGGGTCGTCGTGGAGTCGGTGCGGCAGCTCGTCACGCCCTGATCCGACGTCCGTACGCGAGGGGCACGAGTCCGCCGCGCGCACCCTCCCTACGCGGCAGGGAGGTTGACCCCCGCCCGTCCTGACGCCGCGCTCCCGACACGCGGCGCCCCCACCCCGTCCGGCGCAATCGCGACGGCCTCCGGCCTGCGCGGCGATCACCCACGGGGCAGCCTGGGAAGCGGAGCCCGCCCGGTCGTCCTCGCACGCCGACCGGGCGGGCCGCTGCGTCGGGGGCACCGGGATGACTCCGCGGGCCGCGGCGGTTGTACGGGGAGGAGAAGTACACCGCCACGCGAGGGAGCAGCGGACATGACCGCTCAGGACGTCGAACGCACCGGCTTCACCGAGCAGTGGGAGCGCTGGCACCGCGGCAAGGAGGAGGTGCTCGCCGGTCCGCACGGTTTCCTGGCGATCACGAGCCTGCGCTGGCTGGGACCGCGACCGGAACGCTTCGAGGACGCCCCCGGCACCTGGTCGGTCGCCGACGGCCATGTGGTGGTCGAGCTCGGCGACGGCGAGGAGTTGACCGTCGACGGCACGCCGGTACGAGGCCGGTACGACTTCGGCGTCATCGGCGAGCGCGACGGTGTCCACGCCGGCTTCGGCGACGCCGTCGTCGAGGTCGCCAAGCGCGGCGGACACGACATCCTGCGCCCACGCCACCCCGGCAACCCGCTGCGCACCGGCTTCACCGGGACGCCCGCCTACGCGCCCGATCCCCGCTGGGTCCGCGAGGGCCGATTCGTGCCCTACGACGCCCCGCGTCCGGTGACCGTGGGCGCGACGGTCGAGGGCCTGGAGCATGTCTACGACTCCCCCGGCCAGGTGGAGTTCGACGTGGACGGCGCGACGTACCGGCTCACCGTCTTCAACGGCTCGCGGCCGGGCGGCCTGATGGCGCTGTTCACCGACGCGACATCCGGGGTGACCACCTACGCGGCGAACCGCTCCCTGCAGATCGACCCGCCGGACGCCGGGGGCGGGGTGAGCCTGGACTTCAACCGTGCGGCCAACCTGCCCTGCGCGTACACCGACCTCGCCACCTGCCCCCTCCCGCCCGCCGGCAACCGGCTGCCGTTCGCCGTCGAGGCGGGCGAGAGGATCCCCCTGGAGCGGGGCGGCCGGGCCTGAACCCGGGGGTCGCTCAGCCGCGCAGGACCTCCCGGCCGAGCCGGCGGCGGGCCGGGTCCAGCGCGGCGTCGACCTCCTTGTTCCGCGCGACGTCCAGCACGACGGCGGCCGGATGGTGCTCCCGGCGCTCGACTGCGGCGCGGCGCAGGTGGGTCGGCGGGTGCGTCTGGTCCTCGACGTGGGCGGTCAGGGCGGACAGCCGGCGCCGCCGCTCCAGCTCATGCGCGGGAATCGACCCCACGTACTCCTTGAGCCGTTTCCAGACCGCCTCGTCGGGTTCCCTGTCGGCGCCCCGTGTGGCGCGGTGCACGGTGCCTGCGGTGACGTACTGCTGGTCGAGCCAGAAGGAGATGGCGTCGGCGAGCAGCAGGACGTCGAGCCCCCCGATGGCAGCCTCCGTCGAACCGATCCGCGCTTCGAGGTCGTCCGCGAGGTACTCGGCCTGCTGACTGGCGCGCAGGGTCAGGTGTGCCAGGACGTGCAGGAGCAGCAGCACGGCGGAGGCGGGTACGAACATGAACAGTCGTGCGGCGATCTCGATCATTCCCAGGCCGCTGGTGTCCTGCTGCGGACGCAGCAGCACGTACCACTCGACGAGCGTGCGGTGAGCGCTGGTGTCGCCGTTGACGAAGTGACCGAACTCGTGGCCGAGCAGGCCGACCCGCTGCTGCGGGGTCAGCACCTCCCACAGCCCGAGGCCGATCGTCAGCACCTTGCGACGGCGCAGGCCGACCGCCTGGACAGAGGCGTTGACCTGGGTGTCCACCACGACGACGTCCGCCCGTGGCGCTCCGAGGGCGTCGGCCACCTCGTCCAGCAGCGCGTAGAGCGCGGGCGCGTCCGCCCGGTGCAGCTGGTCCCCGTGCCGCGGCCTCCGCCCCAGCCGTGGACGCATCAGCCATGCCAGGCCCAGCAACAGGACGCCCAGCACGGCGGGGATGATCGCCCGCCAGCCCGTCACCAGCAGCCACACACCTGCAGCGGCCACGGCCAGCGTCAGCAGGTGCACGAGGCCGGCGATCGCGTAGGCGCCGACGTACGCCGCGCCCCGGCCGGGCCTCGGCGGCCGTTCCGACGTCATCCTGGCGAACAGTTCCTCGCCGTACGCCCGCGACAGGCGCCGGCGCAACGCGTCGACGGGTCCGTCGTGCTCCTCGTCGTCCTCGTTCCCGCCCCGCACGTTCCAGTCGCACGCCGCGCACCAGACGACGAACCGGTCGTCCTCCGTCAGCCGCTGCCCGCACTGCGGGCACGGTCTTCCTCGGCCTGTCCGCATGTCGCCCCTCCCCTTGATCATCTCGAGCCGGGGCATCGTAGTGGCGGTGCGGATGCTCCGCGCGCCCGGGGGCCACCGCCCGCCCCCGGGCGAAGGGTTCACCCGGGGTCCGTGTGGTTCACCGCCAGACCGGAAGATCCGTGCCCCAGCGCCCCGGGGGGCGGGTCCAGTCGGCCGGGGCGCCGTGGTAGCCCAGGGGCGGGAGGGCGTGGACCAGGCATCCGTAGGCGGAGTCGGCGACGGCGAGCCGGCTCGTGGGGTCGTGGTCCCCACCGGTTCCGGTTCCGGTCTGCGCGTCGCCCGGGCCGATGCCGTGCGTCAGCCAGGAGGCCGTGGCCGTCAGCGACAGCCGCAGCAGCCTTCCGCCGCCGTGGCGGCGGGCGTCGGCCAGGGCGCGCAGGACCGCCGCGGCCAGCAGGTAGCCGGTGCCGTGGTCGAGGGCCTGCGCGGGGAGGACGCCCGGACGGCCGTCCGGTCCGGCCTCGATCGAGGCGATGCCGCAGCGCGCCTGCACCAGGCTGTCGAAGCCGCGCCGCCCCGCCCAGGGACCTGACCGTTCCCAGGCGCGGAGCTGGGCGACGACCAGCCCCGGCCGCCGCTCGCGCAGCGCCTCCGCCGAGAGGCCGAAGCGGTCCAGTGCGCCGGGGCGGTAGCCGGTCACGACCACGTCGGCGGAGGCGAGGAGGTCCTCGAGGACCGTCCGGTCGGGACCGGAGAGGTCGAGCCGCGCCGACCGCTTCCCGAAGCCGGTGTCGGCGTGGGCCGACTCGTCCTCCGGCAGACGGGGGCTGTCCACCCGCAGGACGTCCGCGCCCAGCAGCGCCAGCGTGCGCGTGGCGACCGGTCCGGCGATGACCCGCGTCAGGTCGAGCACGCGGACATCCGCCGCGGGCAGCCCCGCCGGAGGCAGGGGGCGCACCGGAGCGTCGTCGGTGCGCTCGGTCTCCACGAGCGGCCGCGCCGCCGGGCCCGGATCCCGTACGGCGACGGCCAGCCCGCCCGCCGCGTAGACGGTCTCCTCGACCTCCGCGGCCTTGCGCCCGGCCAGCTCCTCCGCCAGCCGTCGGGCCAGTGCGTCCTCGTCGCCGCCGTCACCACCGTCGGGAAGGCCGAGGGCGGCGGTCAACCGGGCTCGGTGGTGCGGGTAGTTGGCATGGGTGCGCACCCAGCCGTCCGCGGTGCGCCAGAAGCCGGACAGCGCAGCGAAGGACGTGGCCGCCCGGCCGTCGATCCGCAGGTGCCGCTCGCTCACGAACGCGGTGGCCACCGCCCCCTCGTCGACCAGCACCGCAGGCGGCGGCCCGCCGGAGCGCAGCGCGAGCAGTTCGGCCGCGGCGAGCGAGCAGACCCCGACCGTGGCCCGGGCCATCCGGCGTACCGGCAGCCGGGCGGGCAGCACCCCGGCCACCTCCCGGTACGCCACGTGTTCCGCCCGCTCGGGGACGCCGCCGAGGGCCTCCCAGGCCTCGACGGTCGGACGGTCGGGCGGCTGCTGCATCGTGTCGTTCCTTCCTCGGAGGGCGGCCGTTCAGCGGGGCGGGCGCCGCCGGTACAGCCCCTCCTGCACGACGGAGGCGACCAGGCGGCCGTCCCGGGTGAAGAACTGACCCCGGGCCAGGCCCCGGGACGACGCGTACGTCGGGCTCTCCATGGCGAACAGCAGCCACTCGTCGGCGCGGAACGGCCGGTGGAACCACACGGCGTGGTCGAGCGATGCGGCCTGCCGCACGCCGGGGTGGTCGGCGTAGGGCAGGCTGGCCGTCGCGAGCAGCCGGATGTCGGAGAAGTAGGTCAGGGCGCAGGCGTGCAGCAACGGCCCTCCGGGCAGGGCGTCGCGGGTGCGGACCCACAACTGCTGGCGCGGGCCCTGCCCGATGCTGGGCAGTCCCTTGTCGGGGTCGCCCACGCAGCGGGACTCCAGGACGGCCTCGAAGACGGACGCTCCCCGCCGGGCACGTCCGAGCTCCCACAGCTCGGGCAGTCCCTCGGGCCCGGGCGCCTCGGGCGCGTCCGCCTGGTGCTCGTCGCTGTCCTCCGGGCGGTGGAAGGAGGCGGAGAGGCTGAAGATCGCCTCGCCGTCCTGGATCGCGACCACCCGCCGGGTGGCGAAGGAGCGTCCGTCCCGGGTCCGGTCGACCTCGTAGACGATGGGCCGGTCGGTACGGCCCGCGCGGATGAAGTAGCCGTGCAGGGAGTGGACGAGCAGGTCGGGGGCGGGCAGGGTCGAGCCCGCCGCGATCAGCGACTGCGCCGCGACCTGGCCGCCGAAGGCCCGCAACGGCATCCCGGCGTGGCAGAAGCCGCGGTAGAGGTTCTCCTCCAGCCGCTCCAGGGTCAGCAGTTCCGTGAACGACGTGGCCGTCTCGGCCAGGTCCGGGACGTTCTGCTGCATGGGTTCACCGCCAGGGTGCGTACGGCCGGGCGCTCACCGCTCGCCCACTTCTGTGCATGACGCACATGGTAGGGCCGCCGACCTGCGCGGACCCGGCGGGGTCGGACCGGCCCCGCTGGTCACCGGCGGTGCGGGGCCCAGCGGTTGAGGGTGGTGCCGTCCGCGGCCAGGGTGAGCCAGGTGCCGTCGCCGAGCGCGACGGGGAGCGCACCGCACCCCTGGCGACGCGGAGGACCGTGCCGATGGCGGCCCATACGACGGGCACCTCGCAGTCGTGGGCGCGCAGGACGAGGACGGCGGTGACGTCGTCGATGAGTGGGCGCGCAAGGGGGAAGTGCCGCGGCATGTCGGCTTGCCGCTCCTAAACGATCACGGGAAGGTACCGTTATGACCTCGAAATCCTCTGCCGTGCCCCTGGCCGGCCGTGTCGCCGTCGTCACCGGCGCTTCCAGCGGCATCGGGGAAGCGACTGCCGAGCACCTGGCGTCACTGGGTGCGAAGGTGGCAGTACTGGCCCGCCGCGAGGACCGGCTTGCCGTCCTGGCTTCGCGGATCGAGGGTCAAGGCGGCACCGCCCTGGCGATCCCGGTGGACGTGACCGACGCGCAGGCGGTGCGTGCCGCTGCCAACAAGGTGAAGAACGACTTCGGCGGCGCCGACCTGCTGTTCAACAACGCGGGTGTGATGCTGCCGGCCCCGATCGAGGAGCTCGCCACCGACCAGTGGCAGCAGCAGATCGATCTGAACATCACCGGCCTGATGCACATCATCGGAGCGTTTGTTCCGCAGCTGGTCGAGACGGCTGCCGAGCGTGGCGTCAGCGACCTGGTCAACACTTCGTCGATCGCCGCGCAGAACATCTTCCCCAACTTCGCCGTCTACTCGGGTACAAAGGCCTACGTCACGCACTTGTCGCGCCACCTGCGTACGGAGCTCGGTCCGAAGAACGTGCGAGTGTCGGCCATCGAGCCTGGCATCGTCGGCACGGAGTTGCAGAGCCATGTGACCGATTCCGGTGCCCTGGAGTGGCTGGCGGGCTCCAAGGAGACGATCGAGTGGCTGACGGCCCAGGACATCGCCCGTACCGTCGGTTTCCTCGTCTCCCAGCCGGCGCACGTCAACCTCCAGCAGGTCACGATCATGCCCACCGGCCAGCCGAGCTGAGCTGTCGTCAGGCGTCACTGCGGGGACGGCGGCAGGTCGAGGACGCAATGCCCGCCGCGGGGACCCGAGCAACGATCCCGTACTACGACACGTACCGCCGAATGCTGCGGCATCATCTGCCTCCGACGACCCCGCATGTCATCCTGAAACGATCGGTCAGTGGCCGCGCGGTGCGGTGATGTCGTACGAGATGCGCCCCGCGGGCAGGTAGAACAGCGCGATGAGGGCGCCGCCGCGGACCTCGGGGTAGTGGTGGCTGCCGGGGGCGGGGGCGGTCCAGCCCGGCCCCTGCCAGCCGCTGGGGCCGGCGAGCTGCGCGTCACGGTCGACGGGCGCCACGAGGTTGATCTCGCCGTAGGGGTGGGCGTGGTACTGGCCCCGGTAGCGGGCCTGGCTGTTCATGTACACCGCGGTGATGCTGAAGTACTGCGTCTCCGCCGAGGGCGGTGCGATGAGGCTGCGCCGGTAGTTCGGGCCGTCGACCTCGGCGTTCGCGGCCCAGCCCTCCTCGACGCCGAGCTTGATCAGGCGCGAGAGGTGCCCGTACAGCTCGCTGCGCGGGCCGTGGGTGCCGTTCAGCCAGTCCTCGAGTTCCTTGCCCGCGGTGCGGTTCCTGACCGCTTCCAGGAAGGGGATGCTGCGCTCGATGAGCTCCCGTCGGTGATCCATCGTCCGTCCTCCTCGGCACCCGGGGTGGCCGTCGCACCCCGTCGGTGCCAGGGTGACAGCGGGTTTCGTTATCGTCAATGGTTGTAACTAAACGCCCGGACGGAGTCCCCGCACGCCGATCAGCGTTACAGTTCCTATCTGTAATGAATTGTCCGCTCTGACCCGTCTCCCCCGTCGTGGGGCGGCGGGCCGGTCGAGGAGGCGAGGCCCGTGCACGAGCCCATCAAGCGTGCGGGGAGCCATCACACCCATGGCCGTACGGCGCTCCGCGGGCTGAAGCGGTCCAGGTCCTGGCGGGCATGGCGGCTGTCCGAGGCCGGCACCCCCGTCGCACTCGTGCTGATCATCACGACGATCGGTTTCCTCGCGCCCTCCGACGTGCACCTGGCGTCCCTGCTCATCGCCGCGCCCGCCCTGACGGCGGCGATCTCGACGGCGCGCGCCACCACCGGGGTGGCCGCGCTGTCACTGGTGGCCGCGGTGACCTGCGACGTCCACGACGGGCTGCTCCGCTCCCCCGTCCTGCCGACGCATGTCGCGGCCCTGCTGGTGGTCTCCGTCTTCCTCATCGCGTTCTGCAGCACCCGCGACCGCAACCGCCGGGAGGCGAGCCAGCTGCGGGCGATCTCCGAGGCGGCGCAGCAGGTCGTCCTGCGGCCCCTCCCCCGGCGGATCGAGGGCCTGCGGGTCGCCTCGGTGTACCGGGCGGCCGAGACGATGGCCGAGGTCGGAGGCGACCTGTACGCCGCGGCACGGACGCCGTACGGCACCCGGCTCCTCATCGGTGACGTCAAGGGCAAGGGCCTGCAGGCGCTCGACGACACGGCGGCGCTGCTCGGCGCCTTCCGCGAGGCGGTGCACCAGCACCCCACCCTGCCCGGCCTGGCCGCGGCGCTGGAGGGCAGCGTGCGCCGGCACGTGGCCGAGGCGTCCGAGGCCGACGCCGACGCGCCGGAGCGGTTCATCACCGCACTGCTGGTGGAGTTCCCGGCCGGCGGGGGCCTCGTGCGCACGGTCAGCTGCGGGCACCCGTTGCCGCTGCTGCTGCGCGACGGCCGCATCACCGCCCTCGCGGGCCCGGCGCCCGCGCCGCCGCTCGGCCTGGCCGGCCTCGACCCCGCCGCGTACCGCGTGGACCGCTTCCCGCTCGCCCCGGGCGACCTGCTCCTGCTCTACACCGACGGCCTCGCCGAGGCCCGGGACCGCTCGGGCGCCTTCTACTCCGTGGCCGACCTCGGGATCCCCCGGGACACGGCCGTATACGACCCGGAATCCCTGCTCCAGGAAGTCCTGGCGGACCTGCTCCGCCACACGGAGGGGCGGCTCAACGACGACGTGGCGCTGGTGGCCGTGCAGTGTCCGCCCGCGGGCTGACGCGAGGCTGCGCCGTCCCACTCAGGCAGCCGGGTCGTCCAGCTCGATGCGGGCACCGTCAGCGTCCGGCGGCCACAGGGGCTCGGGCACCCGCGCCCCGAACGACGCGCCCCACCGGTTGCGCGACGAGACCTCGTGGACCGGACGCCGGTTGGCGGCGACCCCCCAGCGGCCCAGTGGATACCCGAACGCCAGCATCGCGATCATCCGCCAGCCGTCCGCGGTGGGCACGCCCAGCAGGTCGCGGACGGTGTCGGCCTCGTAGCGCAGGACCGTGGTCAGCACGCCGCCGATGCCCTCGGCTCCCGCGGCCAGCAGCGAACTCCAGATGGCCGGGTAGATGTTCGCGCCGCCGTGGTCGTCCACCGCGAAGACGAAGACCAGCAGGGGGATCTCGGCGAAGTGCTCGACGAAGTGGTCCCCGGAGCTCTTGATGCGCCCCAGGGACTTCGCCCGCCGTGCGGGGTCCTCGTGCGGTGCCGTACCGAGCCGGCCGGCCTCGATGTCGGCGTACTCCCGCTGCCGGCAGGACGCGTAGAGCTCGGCGAGCCTCGCCTTGAGCCCGGGGTCGTCCACGGCGAGGAAGTGCCAGCGTTGCGTGTTGCCGCCGTTGGGCGCCCGGATGGCGGCGTCCAGGATCCGGCACCGGCTCTCCATCGGGAGGGGATCCGGCTTCATGGCGCATGATCCGGGTCGTGTAGAGCGCTTCGTAGACGTCCACCGGTCAACTCCCAGGGCGCGAGCGGCGGTTACGTTACAAATATTCACCGTAACACCAACGGAAGTCGCCTGCCCGCGCCCTGGACCGCCCCGGCCTGCGCCGCGCCCGGCCGGATCAGCCGGAGCCGGCGGGGCGCACCGCGATGGCGGGCCAGACGGTGTCGACGAGGCGGTCCGGGATGTCCGCACCGGATCCCCCGGTGCGCAGGTAGTCCGCGAAGTAGCTGCCGAAGCAGAGGGTCACGACGGTGTCGAGGTCGACGTCCTCACGGACCTCGCCGCGCTCGCGGAGCCGCCGCAGGGTCTGCGCCAACTCGTCGCACCGCGGCCCGACCCCGTGCTCGCGCAGCTGCTCCAGCAGGCCGGGTGCACGTTCAACCTCCGCCATGAAGTTGCCGTGCAGGGCCATCGCGCCCTTGTTGTGGTACCGCGGATCGAGGCGGCGCACGGCCTCACGGAACGCCTCGACTCCGGACAGCGCGTCCATGTCGACGTCCGGGTACGCCTCGCGCTGGGCGCGCAGTCCGTACTGGAGGGCGTCGACGACCAGGTCGTACTTGTTCGCCCAACGCCGGTACAGCGTGGGCCGCGTGACCCCGGCGTCGGCGACGATGTCCCCGATGGTCATCTGCGCATACCCGTCGGCGACCAGCCGCTTGCGCGTCGCCCGGATGATCGCCTCCTCGATCGCCGGGTCCCGCGGCCGGCCACCGGCCCGCGAGCCGGCGCCGCGGTCGGCCCCCTTGTCGTCCTTGGCGCTTCCGGTGCGGTCGTCGCCGCTCATCCGCGGTCCTCTCTGTGCCCGGACACGGCCACATGCCATCGATTGCGGGCGTTACATTACATAAGTGTAATGTAACGGCCCCTCACTTCACCACGCGGACGCCTCTCGCGGGGTGCGGGCGCCGCGCCGGTGGGGGTGCCGAGCGCGGGCGGCGCAGCTATCGTACCGACTGGACGGTATGAGCCGATCCCCCGCGAGCCCCCAAGGAGCCCCGCATGCCGCGCGCGAAGTCCAACGGTATAGAGCTCGAGTACGACACCTTCGGCAGCGCCGGCGATCCGGCGCTGCTGCTCGTCATGGGCCTCGGTGCGCAAATGACGCTGTGGCGTCCGGAGTTCTGCTCCGCGCTCGCGGACCGCGGTTTCTTCGTGGTGCGCTATGACAACCGCGACGCGGGCCTGTCGACCGGTCTCGACGAGCACCCTGTCCCGGACATCGGCGCCGTGCTGTCGGGCGACCCCTCCAGCGTCCCCTATCTGCTGGCCGACATGGCGGACGACGCCGTGGGGCTGCTGGACGCGCTGGACATCCCGGCCGCGCACGTCGTCGGCGCCTCGATGGGCGGCATGATCGCCCAGCAGCTGACGATCGACCACCCCGGCCGGGTGCTGTCGCTGTGCTCGATCATGTCCACCACCGGCGACCGGTCGGTCGGCCGCGCCTCGGCGGAGGCCATCGCGGCGATGCCCGGCTCGAACGGCGTCCCCTTGACGCGCGAGGCCGTCATCGACGACGGGGTCCGCAGGTCGGCCGTGATCGGCTCCCCCGCCTACCCGCCGGCTCCGCAGGAGCTGCGCGAGCGCGTGACCGCCGCCTACGACCGGGCGTACCGCCCGGAGGGCTACGTGCGCCAGTACGCGGCGATCCTCGCCTCCCCGGACCGCACGCCGGGCCTGCGGTCGGTGGCGGTACCGACGGTGGTCGTGCACGGCGAGCAGGACCCCCTGATCGACCACAGCGGCGGCCGGGCGACGGCGGCCGCGGTCCCCGGCAGCGAACTGCTGCTGATCCCGGGCATGGGTCACGACTTGCCGGAGCAGGTGTGGCCGGCGGTCGTCGACGCGATCGCCCGCAACGCCGCCAGGGCCACCGCCGCCTGAGCCCGGACACCCGGTCCGGTCGTGCATGGCGGTGTCCGGCCCGGCCTGCCGGAGCCGGCCCGGACACCGCCACCTACCGCAGCCGCCGCACCGACGCCGCCGGCGGACGCTCGCGCAGGGCGCCGTAGCCGATGAAGTACGCGGGCACCCGCTTGAGCCAGGGTGTGGAGTTGAGCAGGCCGGCGAGCCGCCCCGCGCGATCCGCGTCGCCGAGCGGGGAGCGTCCGGCCAGCACCGGGGCGACGAAGCGGCGGTGGGCCAGGCGCTGCAGGGCCTGCGTGGCGGCCGTGGTCGGCCACCGGCGGAACTGGACGGCGCGTACGTCCCGCAATCCGACGCTGCCGCGGCGCAGCGGCTCCACGAGGTGGCGCGCGGTGGCGACGGCGTCCTCGACGGCGAGGTTGATGCCGATCCCGAAGACCGGCGACATCGCGTGGGCGGCGTCGCCGATGCACAGCAGCCCCGGGCGGTGCCAGCGCTCCAGCCGGTCGCAACGCACGTCGAGGAGCTTCACCTCGCCCCAGGAGCGCACCGCGCGCACGCGGTCGCCCAGCCACGGCACCGCGGCCGAGTACGCGGCGAGGAAGCGGTCCAGGCCCGCGGCCCGGCGGTCGGCGTCGCTGCCCTTGGGGATCAGCGCGGCGCACTGCCAGTACTCCCCCCGGTCGATCATCGCGGTGAGGAAGCGGTCGCCGACTCCGGCCACCAGCCCCTGCGGGTCGCCCGGGTGGTGCCGCGGCACCCGGAACCACCACGCGTCCATCGGACAGCCGAATTCCCGCAGGCCCAGTTCCGGCCGCGACCGTGCCAGTGACCCGCGGCCGTCGCAGGCCACGGTCAGGGTGGCCCGCAGTTCGCCGCCACCGCCCTCCGCGGTGCGGTAGCGCACGCCGGTGATCCGGCCGCGCTCCTCCAGGAAGGAGGTCGCCTCGGTGCCCATGCGCAGGGTGAACGTCGGCTCGCGGCGGGCCTCGTCCGCCAGGAGCGCGAGCAGGTCCCACTGCGGCACCATCGCCACGTAGTTGTACGGGCCCCGCAGGGTGGAGACGTCCGAGACGGTGACCAGGGACCGCCCGGGCCCGATCGGCAACTGGACGGTGGTGACGCGGCGTTGCGGCAGGGCGGCGAAGCGCTCGGCGAGGCCGAGTTCGTCCAGCAGGGCGAGGGTCGAGGGGTGCACGGTGTCGCCGCGGAAGTCGCGCAGGAAGTCGCCGTGCTTCTCCAGGACGGTGACCTCCACCCCCGCCCTGGCCAGCAGCAGGGCGAGCACCATGCCCGCCGGGCCGCCGCCCACCACGCAGCAGGTGGTCCGTTCCATCGCAGCCCACCCTCCGCCGTCATCCGCATCCCGGCCCCGATATAACGGGACATATTATCCTTGAACGGTGCACATTGATGCCGTCATGAGGTGCCACGCACTCCCGGAGGCCTGATGAGCCAGCAGCCGGTCACCCTGCCCTTCACCGATCCGGCCTTCGTCGCCGATCCCTTCCCCCTCTACCAGGAGCTACGCCAGGAGGGCCCGGTGCGCCGCGCGGTCATCCAGGGCGAGCTGGAGGCCTGGCTGGTCACCCGGTACGAGGACGGCCTGGCGGCCCTGACCGATCCACGGCTGAGCAGCGACGTCCGCGACGCCGCGGACCCGCGGCTCATGGCGCGGCTGCCCACCACCGAGCGCGAGTCGATGATCCGCACGATGCTGCGCGCCGACCCGCCCGACCACACCCGGCTGCGCCGGCTGGTCTCCAAGGCGTTCACCGCCCGCCGGGTGGCCGAGCTGGAGCCGCGGGTCCAGGCCGTCACCGACGAGCTCCTCGACGCGATCGTCCCGGCCGGGCGCGCCGACCTGGTCGAGGACTTCGCGCTGCCGCTGCCGGTCACGGTCATCAGCGAACTGCTCGGCGTGCCCGTCTCCGACCGCTACGACTTCCAGCGGTGGACCGACGACATGGTCCTCCAGGGCCCCCAGCCGCCGGACCCGGCCAAGATCGAGGCGGCCTGGAAGCAGATGCACGGCTACCTCACGGCCCTGCTGGACGCCAAGCGGGCGCACCCCGGGGACGACCTGCTGAGCGCGCTGATCGCCACCCACGACGACGAGCAGCGGCTGGACCGGCACGAACTGATCGCGATGGCCTTCCTGCTCCTGGTCGCCGGGTACATCACCACCGTCAACCTCATCGGCAACGGCATCGCGGCGCTGCTCACCCACCCGGACCAGCTGCGCATGCTGCGCGAGGACCCTGGGCTGCTGCCCGGCGCGATCGAGGAGTTCCTGCGGTACGACGGGCCGGTCAACCCCGGCATCGCGCGCTTCGCCCGCGAGGACCTGACCATCGCGGGGGTGGCGATCCCGCGGGGCGCGACGGTGGTGGTCGCCTCCGCCATCGCCGACCGCGACCCGGCGCGGTTCGGCGACCCGGACCGCCTGGACATCACCCGGGAGGACAACGCCCACCTCGCCTTCGGGCACGGCATCCACTACTGCCTGGGGGCGCCGCTGGCCCGGCTGGAGGGCAGGATCGCCATCGGCACCGCCCTGCGCCGGCTGCCCGGACTCGCGCTGGCCGTTCCGCCCGGGGAGCTGCGCTGGCGGCCGCGGGTGCTGCGCGGCCCCTCGCGGTTGCCCGTCACCTTCGGTTCCACCGACAGCTGAGGCCGGGGCGCCCGGACCGGGCGCCGGCCGTGTCCGCACGCGTACCGCCGGGCGAGCCGTACAGGGGGCTCGCCCGGCGGGGCGGATTCGGCGGGAGCCGGTCAGATGCGTGAGCCTCCGGTGGGGCCCCTCATGTCCGAGGACTTCCCCCGGCCCGTGCCCGGCCGCATCGAGGACGCCGCCAGCGCGAGTGCCAGAGCGATGACGCCGACCACCACGTTGTTGACGATCGTGCGCGTCGTGTCGACGTTCCCCGCGATGCACCACGGCGAGATGATCGTCCACAGGCCGATGATGGCGGCGGCCCACGCCATGGAGTGCGTGCGCTCGAACGCCCTGCCCACGCCGCCCATGAGCATGGCGTACGCGATGCCGGCTATCAGGTTGCCGACGGCAATCGTCGACAGGCCGTTGAAGCCCACGATCCAGGGGGACGCCGCCAGGTAGGTGCCGGTCACCAGGCCCATGGCCTCGATCGCCTGGCCCCGGTTGGTGGCGGTCGTCCGTTCGTACTCCGCGCGCAGCGCCAGCAGGTCGGGGTGCTGCTCGATACTCGGTCGCGTAGAGGCCATCTAAACCATCCCCACTCATTTCGGACGTTTCACCCCACACTTACCCATGATGCGGCGGTCGAGACGTGGAGATTCGCGCGGGACGGTACGAGCGGCCCGGAACGCCCTGGTCACGGGGTCCAGGAGCGTGCGACGGGGCGGTCAGACGATCTGCTCGGTGTCGATCCGGGCGTCCACGCGCTTGTAGGCGTCCGGCTGCTGGGTGAGCACCGGAAGACCGGTGGACAGCGCCAGGTGCGCGGCGTGCGCGGTGGCGATGTCCGTCGCGCGCTCGTGGGCGATCTGCGCGACGGACCAGCAGGTGGCCTCGCCGAGCGCCCGGAAGACGAAGCAGGGCGCCGCCAGGGCGTCCTGGAGGCGTTCGTACACCTCACCGAGGACCGACTCGGTCAGGCCCTGCGCGAAGGGCACCGCCGGGACGTACAGCGGCACCGCGGTCTGGGCCGAGCGGATGACCCGGGCGACCATGTACGGCCGCCCCAGGGCGAGAGCCCGGACGGCGGTGTGGTCGAGGATGTACCCGCCGCTCACGCCGCCTGACCCGGGTCCGCGGGCGGAGCGGTCTCGAAGCCGCGCCGCGCGTCGGCGGAGGCGACGGCCTCGAGGGCGGCCTCCCACTCGCCGGGGTGGTCCTGGCGGGCCCGTGCGGCGAGCCAGTCGACGGCGCGCAGGGCGCGTTCGGTGCGCTGGAGCCGTTCGGTGACGGCCGCCTCGATGAACGCGGACCGGTTGCCGCCGGGGCCACCGGCCAGCTTGTCGACCGCGGCGACGGTGTCCTCGTCGAGGGTGATGGTGACCTTCTGCTTCGCCATACGGTCACCATACCGATGTATGGCCGCACGGGGGGACGATCGTCACCCGACCGGACGACCGCGTGTCGGACCCGGATGGGACGATGTCCCCCGCAGTTACGGACTCAGGGGAAGGCTGTACCGGCCATGTCGCTCATCCACCACACGACGCTGACGCCGACCAAGCTGGAGCTGCTCACGCAGTGGCTCCCCCGGCAGCCCTGGTACGCGGGCACGGGACGGGCGCCGGAGCTCGTGAAGGCAGGCGGTTTCCGCCTGGACGACCCCCTGGGCGAGGTCGGGGTGGAGTTCATGGTGGTCACCGACCAGGACGGCGCCGCGTACCACGTGCCCATGGCCTACCGCGGCGCGCCGCTGGCCGGCGCCGAGGACGCGCTCATCGGCACCACGGAGCACGGGGTACTGGGCAAGCGCTGGATCTACGACGGCGCGCACGACCCGGTTGTGGTGGCCCAGTTGACCGCCCTGGTACGAGGTGAGGCCGAGGCGCAGGCCCAGAGCCTCAGCGACACGCCCGACCCGACCGTCGCCCGCCACTACGCCGGCCCGGTGGACGCCGCCGTGTCCGGCGCTGGATCCGTGACCGACGGCCCGGAGGCCACGACCGACGTCACCCTCGACGCGGGCCCGGCCGGGCGCCTGGTCCTCCGCGTGACGCGGGCGCTGCGCCCCGGCGCTGTCGACGGCACCGCGGGCGGCGCGCTCGGTCACGTCGACGCCCGCTGGCAGCAGCCGGACGGCACCGAGGCCCGAGCGGTCTTCGCCGCCCTCCGGAAGGCCGCCGCCGGCTGAGCGGCGGGGCGACTGAGCCACGGCGACGATCGCCGAACTGCCGTGCGCGCAGGGCGCTTTCGGTAATCTCCCGCCATGAAGATCATGGGGGGTGTGGCGGTGGGAGCCGTCTTCGGGACGGTCACCTCGCTCGTCAACGCGCTGTCGTCGCCGTACACCGAACTCGGGGCCCCGGTCACCGGCACCCTCTGGGGCGGCGCGGCCAAGGTGCTGAGCCTGCTGCTGGACGCGGGCTGGTCCTGGGCCGCGCTCGCGGTGGCCGCGGGCCTGCTCGCCGGGACCAACGCCCGCGGCATGCTGGCCGGACCGCTGGCGCTGATCGCCGCCACGGCGACGTACTACCTGACCGACCGCCTCCTCGTGGACGCGGGCAGCGACGTCCTCCTCTGGGCGGTGGTCGCGGTGTTCTTCGGTCCGATGCTGGGCATCGCCGGCGCGGCCGTCCGGCGGCCCGGCCTGACCGGCCTCCTGGCCGCGTTGACGGTGCCGGTCGGTGCCGCCGTCCAGATGGTCGTACTGCCGCCCCGGCCGCATATGACGGTGACCCCGGCGATCGCCGTGGCCGAGGCCATGGTCTGGACGGCCGCGGCGGCAGGCGCGGCGTGGGCCGTCCACCGCTTCCTCGCCGAGCGGCGTGCCGTCAGGACCGGGTGACGGCCCCTGCTCACCGAGCGGGGGGAGGCCGCCTGGCGGAGACTGGGGAGAGCACGGTCGTGCCGCCGTGATCGTCGAACGGGTCGCCCCAGGGAGCGGACATGCGCATCGACCTCACCGGACGGACCGCCTTGGTGACGGCATCGACGCAGGGCATCGGAGCGGCCATCGCGGCCGGGCTCGCACGGGCCGGAGCCCGCGTGGGCGTCAACGGCCGCGACCCGGACCGCGTGGACCAGGCCCTCAAGGAGCTGCGGGACGAGGTGCCGGACGGCGAGTTCGTCGCCGTCGGAGCCGACGTGGCCACCGACGAGGGCGCCGAACGGGCCCGCGAGGCCGTGCCGGACGTCGACATCCTCATCAACAACCTCGGCGTCTACGGCGCCAGGGACGCCCTCGAGATCGACGACGCCGAGTGGCGCCGGTACTTCGAGGTCAACGTCCTGTCCGCCGTCCGCCTGACCCGGATGTACATGCCGCGGATGCTGGAGCGGGACTGGGGCCGCATCCAGTACATCTCCAGCGAGTCCGGCGTGGCCATCCCCGTCGAGATGATCCAGTACGGGATGACGAAGACGGCGATGCTCGCCCTCGGGCGCGGCTTCGCGAAGAAGGCCGCGGGTTCGGGCGTCACGGTGAACTCGGTCCTGGTCGGTCCGACCCGTACCGCGGGCGTGGAGGAGTTCGTCCAAAGGCTCGTCGGCAGCGAGTTGCCCTGGGAGGAGGCGCAGCGCGTCTTCATGCGCGAGCACCGCCCGCAGTCACTGCTGCAACGCCTCATCGAGCCGGCGGAGATCGCCAACATGGTGGTGTACCTCAGCTCCGACCTCGCGTCGGCCACCACCGGCGGCGCCGTGCGTGTCGACGGGGGATGCGTGGACGCCATCGTCCCCTGAGGCGGCGTCAGGCGCCGGGTCGCGTCAGTCGCCGGGTCGCGTCATCCGTGCCGTGCGCTCCAGCCAGGCGGCCGTGACCGAGCTGTGTCGCTCGACGACGTCCTCCGGTTCCCCGTTGAGCAGGGCGAAGGCCACCTGCTCCAGGCCGAAGGTGAGATACCACGTCCACGCGCGGTGCAGGGTCGGCCGGTCGACCGCCGCCGCCACCTTGTCCCAGCCGTGCCAGGCCAGGCAGGCGGCGTCGACGGCCGGGTCGAACGGCTGGGCGAGGTCCCAGTCCAGCACGCCGACCACGCGGCCGTCGTCGCTCCAGTGCAGGTTGCCGCCGGCCAGGTCGCCGTGGACCAGGGACGGTTCGACCGGGGGAAGGTCCAGGGCGGCGCCCACGCGGCGGCGCGCCTCGGCCCGCCACGTGCGCGGCAGCCGGGGGACGACGTCGCGCTCCATCATCTCGGCCCACCGGTCACCGCCCGCGTATTCGTGCGCGGCGCCCAGCAGGCCCTGGAGGTCGCGGCAGTCCACGCCCTTCAGCGCCCGCAGCAGCCCTGCGAGGTGTTCCGGTCCGCCACCCCCGCCCCGGGGTGCGGGCGTTCCTCCCAGCCAGGACAGCGCGACAGCGGTGTGCCCCGCCACCCGGACCACGTCGGACAGCGGGCGCGGCACGGCGAAGGGCAGGTCCAGGGCGCCCAGGCGGCGCAGCAGCTCCATGCGCCGCGACAGCGCCGCGACCGCGGTGGGGTTCCTGGCGACGCGCACGACCGCTACGCCCGGAAGCAGCACCACATGGTGCGAGCCACCGACCGCGAGGGTCGCGCCGCGCAGGTCGCGTCCTGGCAGCAGGGCCGCGGCCACGCTCAGCAGTTCCTCGGGCACGTGATCGACCATCACCGCAGCGTAGGGCCCCGGCACGTGACGCGATAGCCTTTCGATCATGGCGGACTGGAACATACGGCCGGCTGCGGCCACGGACGTCGAGGCGGTGGCTGAGCTGCGCGCCGTGGCGATGCGGGCCGACCTGGAGCGGCTCGGGCGGTACGACGAGCACCGCGTGCGGCAGCGCCTGCGGGACGCCTTCGCGCCGGAGCACACCTGGGTCATCGACGTGGGCGGCGGTCTCGCCGGCTGCGTCGCCCTGCGGCCTGCCGGGGACGCCCACTGGCTGGAGCACTTCTACGTGGATCCGCGCCTGCAGGGCGGCGGCATCGGCACGGCCGTACTGCGGGAGCTGCTGGAGCGGTGCGACCGGGACGGCGTCCCGGTCAGGCTGAACGTGCTGCGGGGCAGTGCGGCCCGGCGGCTGTACGAGCGGCACGGGTTCACCGTCGACACCGAGGATCCGGTCGACGTGTTCATGGTCCGCGAGCCCGCCGCCGTGTGCGGCGGTTGACCCCTGGGGGTCGCCGGAACGATCCGGTCAGCCGCGCGGGCGCTCGTCGCGCCGGCCGGCGCGGGGCGGCCTGGCCGTTCCGTGCAGCTTCTTGGCGTAGGCGCGGTACCGCCTGCGGGACCGCATCGGCATGAGCACACGGACGCGCAGCGGGGCGCCCTTCAGGAGCCCCTTCATGACGACGGGGTCGCCCTCGTAGAGGGTCATCCCGAACTGCAGGTCCAGGTGGTTGCGCGGCGTCACGGACGCGCCGTGGCCCCCGAGTTCGGCCCACTCCGCGGCCGTGATGTGCCGCTCGGCCAGCGGCAGGATCGTCTCCTCCTCCAGCCGCATGTGCTCGAACGCGATGCGGTTCAGCCGGTCGGCGATCTCGGCGGCCATCGTCCCCTGCGTGGAGGAACCGTTGACGCGCCAGCTCCGGACCGCCCCGGCCAGTTCGTCGCAGACGGCGTGCAGCTGCTCGTGCTGCTCCTCCATCACGTGTACCAGCGGGGCGAGCTCGTCGCTGACACGCTCCAGGAGCCGGGGCCACAGCCCGATGTCCTCGCCTTCGTGGTGCCCGATGAGCGCGGAGAGCATGATGTCGACGTGCTCGGCCACGACGCGGGCCCTCGCCAAGTCGCCCTCGGCGACGCCCCGCACCAGCGCGGGCGTCAGCCCGAACTCCCGCCGGAACATCGTGTGCACCACGTGCATCTCCTGGACGTTGGCCATCGGCACGGCGTTGTCGGTGCTCATCTGCTCTTCCCGGTCGGAGACACGTTGCACGGCGGCCCCGGGCACGGCGAAGGCCCGCATCACCCGGAAGCCAGATACTTGCTTCGTCAAGTACATAACCGGCCTGCCGCGCATGTCAACCCGGCCACGACCGTCCCGGCCCTGCTCCGTGCGCCGCCGTGGTCAGGCCTCCTGCGGTCGCATCAGTGCCAGGTCCGCGCCCCACGCGTCCAGCACGGCGCCGTGCCCGGCCCGGCGGGCCGCCGTCTCGACGCAGGCGAAGAGCTCCCGCTGCGCGGACACGTCCCCGGTCGCCGCAATGGTGTCCGCGGCGTCGAGCAGCATGCGGGCGTCCCAGCCGGGCAGGGGGAACCTGGCGAGTTCCCACTCCAGGTACTTGTTGTACGGGCGGGGGCGCCGGTCGAGGGCGAAGAGCAGTTCCAGCAGGAACCCGATGCTGTCGGCGGCGTCGAGCCGCGCCGCGAGCACGTGTCCGTCGCGGTCGTTCTTGAGCGAGCGGTAGAGGGAGTTGGCGTAGGCGTCGAGCCACCGGCCCGCGTCCCGGGACGCCTCGACGGCGTCGAGCCGCGCCTTGGCGGCCACGATCCGGGCGATCCCGCCCCCGAGCCGGTCGAGCACGGTCCGGGCGCGCGCGAGGGCGTACCGCTCGAACCCCGGCATTCCGGCCGCGCGGAACTCCTCGAGGGAGACGATGACGAGGTCCAGCTCCGGTGTGCGGTGTCCTGCGAAGCGCGTGAGAGCCGTCGTCGCTCCGTCAGCGACGACGACGTACAGGTCGTGGTCGGAGTGTTCGGTGGCCATGCCCTCGTGGGCCCGTGAGCCTTTGAGGACGAGTCCGACGACAGCCGGGTCGGCGGTCGCGATGTCGACGAACGCTTCGTAGGTGAGGGGCTGCCGAGAGGTCACTCACTCGCTCCGGGGGTGAGAAAGGTGTGCCCGGGCCTGGGCCGGTTACGCCCAGACGCGGGACGCGTAGTCGAGGAAGTTGCGGCCGAGGATCTTCTCGATGCGCTCGGAACGGTACCCGCGGCGTTCCAGGAGGCGGACGAGTTCCCGGAACTGGTCGACGCCACGGAGGTCGACGACGAACGGGAAGGTGTCGGCGCGTTCGCCCGCGGCGCCGACGCCCGCCTCGCGGCGCCGGCCGACGTGTTCGGCGAGGGCGGTGCGGTAGGCGTCGAGGTCGTCGACGGGGGTGATGGTGCCGTCGGTGCCGATGCCGACGTGGTCCTCGCCGCAGACGTTGACCGCGTGGTCGATGTGCTCCACGACGTCGGCGGCGCGGGCGTGGCCGGACGGGTTGAGGAAGGGCATGAAGTAGATGCCCACGAAGCCGCCGCGGGAGGCGACGAGGCGGAGTTCCTCGTCGGTCTTGTTGCGGGGCAGGTCGGTGAGGGCCCGGCAGCCGGTGTGGTTGACGGAGACGGGCTGCCGGGAGGTCTTGGCGGCCTCCAGGCAGGTGCGTTCGCCGCTGTGGGAGAGGTCGACCATCACCTGCTGGTCGTTGAGCGCCTCGACGACCTCGTGGCCGAAGGGGGTCAGCCCTCGGTTGGCGGGGGCCATCGATCCGTCGCCGATGTGGTTGGCCTGGTTGTACGTCAGCTGGATGACGCGGACGCCCGCCTCGGCGAAGGTGGCGACGCGTCCGGGGTCCTCGCCGACGGCCACGGCGTTCTGGAAGCCGTAGATGACGCCGATCCTGCCGTCGGCGTGGGCGCGGTGGACGTCGGCGACGGTGCGGACCTTGGTGAGGTCGGCCGGGTGGTCGCCGATGATGGCGTCCCAGACGTCGATCTCGCGCAGGGTGTGCTCGTACGGGGGCAGGTCACCCATCGTGTAGCCGAGGGTGATGTTGACGGCGGTGAGGCCGGAGGCGTGGGCGTCGGCGAGGGCGCGGGCGTCGATGGTGAGCTGGTCGCTGGAGGGGTTGAGGTGGGCCGCGGCTTCGGCGGACGCGGGGGCGTTGGGGTTGTCGAGCTGACCCAGCGCGTTGACGATCACGGGGGTGGGGTTCACCGGCGCTCCTCGGACTCGGCGCGGTCGAAGCGGTGTCCGCGCTTGACGGTCAGGGTGACGCTGCGCAGGTTGGCGATGTCGCGCAGCGGATCCTCGTCCAGGACGACGAAGTTGGCCAGCTTTCCGGGTTCGACGCTGCCCATGGAGTCCTCGGTGCCGGCGGCACGGGCGCCGATGAGCGTGGCCGAGCGCAGGACGTCCGCGATGGGGATGCCGCAGCGTTCGACGAGGAAGGCCAGTTCGTCGTGGAGGGCCGGGAAGGCGGCCCCGGGGGCGGTCTCGTGGTCGGTGCCGGTGGAGATGGCCACGCCCGCCCGGTGGGCCTGGGCGGTGACGGCGGCGGCGAGCGCGGTGTTCGCGCGGGCCCGGGCGGCGTCCTCGGGTCCCCCGCCGGCCAGTTCGTCGCTCTCCCACATGCAGGCGGTGGCGTCCAGGACGGTGCCGCGCCGGCGCATGAGGGCGAAGAGCCGGTCCAGGTGCGGGTCGTCCCCGGCGGTGAACCGGGCGTGGTCGACGGGGGGTTTGCTCTTGTAGCTGGTGAGCCCGTCGGGGGCGCCCTCGAAGGCGAGCAGGGTGACGTGGGAGACCGTGTCGACACCGGCGGCGACGACCTGGCCGGGCGTCGCCGGGAACACGGTGGCGTGCGCCCAGACGGGGATGCCCTGGCGGTGGGCCTCGGCGGTGACGGCGGCGACCAGGTCCGCGTCGAGGTCCGCGTAGACCTTGATGGCCGCGGCGTACGTACCGCGGGCCATGGCGACCGCGAGGGGCAGGTCGGTGGCGGCGGTGACGGCCTGCATCCAGGGCACCTCGCCGGGCACGGCGCCCTGGGAGACCTGGTGGGTGCGCGGGTCGTCGAAGAACCCGGGGCCCGCCATCAGGGCGGCGTAGCGGATGTCGGGGCCGGGGATCTCGCCGACGAGGGTGGCACGGGCGAGGTCGCCGATCTGCCGCAGGTCGTCGGCCATGTCCCGGACGGCGGTGATGCCGCTGTGGACGTGACGGCGCAACGCCGCCTCGGCCGCGGGACGGTCGGGCGGGGTGGCGAGGTGCTGGTGGGTGTCGATCAGCCCGGGGATGACGAAGCGTCCGTCGAGGTCGAAAACCCGGGCGCCCTCGGGGAGCCGGGAGGCGAGGTCGGCGTCGGGCGCGACCGCGGTGACCTTCTGCCCGTCGGTGACGATGGTCGCGGGCCGGGGCGGCCGGCCGGTGCCGTCGAAGAGGGTCGCGCCGCGGTAGACCGCGGTCGTGCCCGCGGCGGGCGCCGCGTAGGGGGTGGGGGCGCCCCGGGACTGGTCGGCCATGCTCACCTCGACTGTTGCAACCTGCGTAACATCTGTATCGTCTGGAGAAACGCTCGGTACTGTACTGCAGCCGCCGGAGATCGAGAAGGAGTGGCCGCGATGCCCGAGGCCCCGCGTACCGCGGTGGACAAGGCGCTCGACCTCGTCGAGGCCGTCACCCGTGCGCCGCGTCCCGTCCGCCTGACGGACCTGGCCGGCGAGGTCGGCCTGCACCGCGCGACGGCCTACCGGATCCTGCTGGACCTGGTGCGCAGGGGCTGGGTGCTGCGGGCGGGTGACCGTTATCTGCCCGGCACCGCGGTGCTGCGGATGTCGGCGGCCGCGGCGGGGAACTCCCTGAACGCCCTGGCCCGCCCGGTGCTGCAGGAGCTGTCCGACCTCACCGGGATGATGGTCAACCTGCAGGTGCCGGAGGCCGACCGGGCCCGGGTGATCGACGTCGTCCGACCCGAACGCCTGGCCATGATCAGCCACTTGCTGGGCGAGGCGCTGCCGGTGCACCGCTTCGCCGGGCCGCTGGCGCTGGTCGCGGCACTCGACCCGGCGGCACGCGCGCCCTACTTGCGTCCCGCCGAGGCCGAAGGGCACCCGCTCGACGGGGACGACGGACTGCTGGCCGACATCGCACGGACGGCGCGGACGGGGGTGGCCGTGGAGCGCGGACGCAACGAGAAGCTGGTCGCCTCGATCAGCCGCGCCGTGACGCCCGGCCCGGGCGCCCCCGTCTGCGCGCTCACCGTCGTCGGGCCGGACGCGGAGTTCGGTCAGGCCCGGCTGCCCGCCCTGGAGCAGGCGCTGCGTGACGCCACCGACGAGCTCCGGCGCATTCTGACCGATCCTCAGGGAGCCACGTCATGAGCGGTCTCCTCGTCCTCGACCGGGCGCAGACCCGGGCCGCGCTCGACGCCCGCCGCGTCGTCGACGCCGTGGCCACGGCCCTCGTCGCGATCAGCCGCGGCGAGGTGTCGGCGCCGCCGCGGATCGCGGCGCGCACCCCGGCCGGGTTGCTGGGCGCGATGCCGGGCCATGTTCCGGGGCTGGGCCTGGCGGCGAAGCTGGTGTCGGTCTTCGGCGATCCGGCGCTGCCCGGGCGCAGTGCGCACCGGGGCATGGTCGCGTTGTTCGACGAGCACGACGGGCGCCCGCTGGCCCTGATGGACGCCGAGTCGCTGACGGCGGTGCGCACCGCCGCGGCGGCCACGCTGGGGGCGCGGGCGCTGGCCCGCCCCGGGGCGCTGCGTCACACCGTGGTCGGCACCGGGGCCCAGGCCCGCGCCCAGATCGACCTGCTGGCGGAACTCCACCCGGCCGCGGAGGTCGTCGTCGCCGGCCGTGACCCGCGGGGCGCCCTTGAGGCCGCGGCCCGCCACCCGGGGGCGCGCGTGGCGGAGGGCATCGAGGAGGCGGTGCGCGGGGCCGACGTCGTCTTCTGCTGCACCGGGGCGACGCGTCCGGTCGTACGCCGCTCGTGGCTCGCGCCGGGCACGCACGTGAGCTCCGTCGGCGGTTCCCACGGCCCCGAACTCGACGCGGAGACCGTTCGGGACGCCGCGCTGTTCGCCGAGTGGCCCGGCGCCGCCGGTTCCCCTCCCCCGGCCGGGGCCCACGAACTGCAGGGTCTCTCCCCCGGCCGGGAGGTCGTCCTGCTCGGCTCCGTGCTCGCCGGTGACCACCCCGGACGCGGCGAGGCCGGCGGGCTGACCGTCTTCAAGTCCACGGGGCACGCGGCGCTCGACGTGGCCGCCGCCCATGTCGTCCACGCCGTCGCGCGTGCGGAGGAACTGGGCACGACCGTGGACATTTGACATCCTCCCTGCCCTGAAGGACGGGGATTCCTGGCTCACGTGGGCTGGGGACCAGCGGTCCGCCAGCGCTTACACGATCAGCACCAGCCGGGTTGAGACCAGCCCGGACGCGGGCGGAGTTCTTGTCCCTGGGAGACACGGCTCCGCACGCGGTGCAGGTGTAAGTACGTTCCGAGAGTGGGAGTGCGTGCTTGGTTCTCGCTCCGCACGACGCGCAGTCCATGGTGGTGTGCGCGGGATGCACCAGGCGGACGTCCCGCCCGTGCTTGCGGCCCATCTCGATCAGCGCCGTCTTGGTGGCACCGATCGCAGCGTCCGCCGCCTTGCGCGCCATCGTGGTCTTCGCAAGGAACCTCGGACAGAAGTCCTCCACCGCGATGACATCGTGGTCGCGCACGACGCGCTTGGTGCGGGCAGTGTCCTGCCGCCGACGGGCGATCTTCCTGGACACCTTCGCGGCGGCCCGGCGGGCCTTGCCGTAGCCACCGGTGTGAGGCTTGTTCCTCGGCGTACGCCGACGGGCCATCATCTTCTGGTACCGCGCGAGGCGCTGCGCGGCGGTCTTCCCGTGCTGGGCGTGTGGCAGGTCGTGGGCGTCGCTGGTGGTCGTCGCGGTCTCCTTGACGCCCCAGTCGATACCGATCACCGCGCCGGTGGCGGGCAGCGGCTGCACCTCGACGGACACAACGAACGAGGCGTACCAGTGCCCCACGGCGTCGCGGTACACGCGTACCGACGTGGGGACTGCGGGCAGGTCGCGCGACCACACCACCCTCACAACGATTCCGCCCGCCAGGTGCAGACGTCCGTCCTTCAGCCTAAAACCCCGGGCGGTGTAGTTCAGCGACGGTGCGGCCTCGCGCTTGCGCTTGATCCGGGGCATCCCGGCCCGCTGCCTCATCGGCAGCCGCGCCGCGATGTCCTTCAACGCCTTGGCACGGGACTTCGCGAAGTCCCGGATGATCTGCTGCTGCGGCACCGAGCTGCCCGCCCGCAGCCACGCCATCGACCGCCGGGCCTCGGTCAGCATCCTGTCGAGCTGCGCGGGGCCGCACGTGATCTTCTGCTCGGCACTCCTGTTCAGGCCGTGGACCTTGCGGGACACGGCCACGCACTCGTTCCACACCCACCGGCAACGCGCCCACTCCGCCTCCAGACCGGCACGCGCCGTGGACGACACACGCAACCTGTAGGTGTACCGGGCATGCCCGCACCCCTGCCCGGTCAACGCTGTCGTCGTCACGCTGCGGAACCTAACAGCGCCCACTGACAACGAAAGAGAACGCAGCTCAGAACCGAGACGCAGAGAACTCCGTCGCTTCACGGCTCCCACCCAAGCACCAACACCTCCCCGGCCTGAAAGCCCGGGCACCCTGGGAGACACCAGGTGCACGATTCCTACCGCAAGAGACCAGGAGCGCGAGCCTTGCAGCAGCCACAGCAACCGTCACAGCACCGGGCACAGCGGCAGCCACTGGACGGCGTCACCGTCGTCTCCCTGGAGCAGGCCGTCGCCGCGCCGTTCGCGACCCGTCAGCTGGCGGACCTCGGCGCACGGGTGATCAAGGTCGAGCGGCCCGGCGGCGACTTCGCGCGGGAGTACGACAAGGCCGCCAAGGGTGAGTCCGCGTACTTCGTCTGGTGCAACCGCGGCAAGGAGAGCGTGGTCCTGGACCTCAAGGAGGAGGGCGACCGCGCGCTGCTCGACCGGATCCTGGCGGAGGCGGACGTCTTCGTGCAGAACCTCGCCCCCGGTGCCGCCGGGCGGCTGGGCCTGGGCGCGGAGGCGCTGCGCGCGCGGCATCCGCGGCTGATCTGGTGCGGTGTGTCGGGCTACGGCAACGACGGGCCCTACGCGGCGAAGAAGGCGTTCGACCTGCTGGTGCAGTGCGAGTCGGGGCTGGTGTCGCTCACGGGCACGCCGGACAGCCCCGCGCGGGCCGGGATCTCCATCGCCGACATCGCGGCGGGGATGTACGCGTACACCGGCGTCCTGACCGCGCTGTACGAGCGTGAACGCACCGGCGAAGGCAGCGCGTTCGACGTGGCGATGCTCGACGCGCTCGGCGAGTGGCTGGGGCAGCCCCTCTTCCACGGCCTGTACGGGAGCGCGCCGCTGACCCGCAGCGGCGCCCGGCACCCGTCGATCTCGCCGTACGGCCACTACCGGGCGGGCGACGGCGGGGAGGTCTTCGTCAGCGTGCAGAGCGACCGCGACTGGGTCGCCCTGTGCGAGAAGGTGCTGGAGCGGCCCGGGCTGGTCCGTGATCCGCGGTTCGCGGACAATCCGCTGCGCCACGCCCACGACGACGAGCTCACCGCGATCCTGGAGGAGCACTTCGCCGCCTTCACCGCCGACGAGGTCCTGGAACGCCTGGACGGCGCCGGGATCGCGAACGCCCGGCTGCGGTCGGTCGCGGAGTTCGCGGCCCACCCGCAGCTCGAGGCCCGCGACCGCTGGCGGGAGTTCGGCACGCCGTCCGGCCCGCTGCGCGGGCTGCTGCCGCCGGTGACGGTACGCGGCCGCGAGGCCCTGATGGGTCCTGTCCCGGCGCTGGGCGAGCACACGGACGCCGTTCGCGCCGAGTTCCGCGGCGCACGGGAGGGGACGGAGGGCGGTCGGTGAGCGACCACACGGCGATCGCGTCGGATCGACGGCTCGTCCCCCAGCCCGAGCTCACGGGCCCAGGCACGTCGCGCTGCGGGTCAGGGAGCAGGTGACGAAGGCCCGCGGATGACCATCGGTGCTGCGGCCTCGGCGCGGGCGCGAGCCGTGGCGCTCTCGACCTCGTCACGGGTGACTTCCATGTAAAAGCGTTCCCCATGGGCGTCGGTGATGTCGATGACGATGCCGGTCCACTCCTCGGCGGGCTCCTCGGGTACATGCCCGAGCTGGTATTCGGCCTCCCGAAGCAGTTCCTCGGTCACCCGGACCCCGGTCAGCCGCTCGGCGAGGGCAAAGGCCGCGGCCTTGGTGTCGACGCCCCCGCCTGTCCCGTATTCGTCGTCCGACAGCGCCCATCCGACCTCGAGGATCGACGCGTTGAGGGCATCGGGGGTACTGCCTGCCCTGACTGTGGGCCGCTCGAACGTGGTCCGGAGTTCCCCGTCCTCATACCAGTGGAAGAAGTCCATGGGCTTGCCTCCGTTGCTGGAGTGCACCACGGCGCGCCCGCCCGCCGACAGGGCCTCCAGGAAGCGCGGCTGCATCCCCGTGCCCCCCTCTCCGACGTGCAGGACGAGCGTCCAGTCGCCGCCTTCACCCGGGACGGTGAACGCGCCCGCGACGAAGGAGTCGTCCCAGTAGTCCATCGGGTCGCGCAGTTCGTCCTGCCGCTCGATCAGCGCGTCGGCTCCCGTACATGTGCCCTGGGGCTCCGCCCCCATCACTCGCAGCACCTCCCCCGGGGTGACACCCCGCGCCAGGGTCAGGGTGTACCCACACTCCAGCGCGTAGCCGAACAACGGAGAGGAACGTATCCAGGCATGGTCATGTGCGGTCGCCGAGGTCATGCATCACAGTCTGCCCGCCGCCACCGACAGGGCCGCGAAAGGGGCCCGGCGTCGGCACAGCTCGCGGTCCTTGCCGTAGACAGTGTCTACGGGCTGCTGGTAGACACTCCCCATGACCGATGGCGGCTCCCTGCGGGAGCGACTTGTCGATGCCGGCGTGGACCTCGTACTGGCCGGGGGCACCGCGTCGGTGGGGCTGCGCGAGATCGCACGGCGGGCGGGGGTGTCGCACGGCGCGCCGCGGCGCCACTTCCCCACGCACGATTCCCTGCTGTCGGCGATCGCCCGGCGCGGATTCGAGGACCTGCACGCGCGCTTCGCGACCGCGACCGCCACCGCGGACGCGGCAGCACCGCGTGCCCAACTGGCGGCCGCCGCACGGGCGTACGTCGGGTACGCGCTGGACCACCGCGGCATGTTCGAGCTGATGTTCCGCCACGACCTGCTGGACGGCGCGCCGCAGGGGGACGGCGGTCCGCGGCTAAGGGAGACGTCGCTGCCCCTCTTCGAGGCCCTCGTCGAGCTCGTCACCCGGTGCCGGGCCGAGCAGGACGCCGCCGTGGTGGCCACCGCGCCGCCCGCCCCGGTGACGGCCGCCGCCCTCTGGTCGAACCTGCACGGGCTCGTCCAGCTGTGGACCTGGGGCAGTCTCCAGGTCGTCCTGGGCGCCGACGACCCGGGCGAGGAGTCGCTGCGCCACGAGCAACTCCTCACTGCCGTCCTCGACGCCCACCTCGGGCCGGTGCCCGCGTGATCTCCCCCGCGCGGCAGCGGCTCGCGCTGGCGGCGAGCGTCGCAGGGGCCGCGGTCGTCGCCCTCGACGGTGGCGTCCTGCTGGTGGCGCAGCCCAGCCTGCAGCGGGATCTCGGTGCGAGCGTCGCCGAGGTCCAGTGGACCAGCACGGGCTACCTGGTGGCGGTGGCGGCACTGCTCGTGCTCGCGGGCCGGCTCGGGGACCGCTACGGGCACCGGCGCCTGCTCTGCGCCGGCGTGCTGGGTTTCGGGGCGGCGTCGGCCGGGATCGCCGTCGCGGGCGGCGTCGGGTGGGTCATCGCCCTGCGCGTGGCCCAGGGCGTGTTCGGCGCGCTCCTGCAACCCGCGACGCTGGCGCTGCTGCGGCTGGCCTACCCCGAGGACCGGCTGGGACGGCCGATCGCCGTCCGGACGAGCGCGCTCGCGGTGGCCGCGGGGGCCGGTCCCGTCCTCGGCGGCCTCGTCGTGGCGCACCTGGGATGGCGCGCGGTGTTCTGGATCAATGTCCCCCTCGCGCTGGCGATCGCCGTGCTCACGCTCGCCGTCCGGGTGCCCGTGCCGCAGCGGCCGGACGACGGCGGAGGCAGGGTCGGCATGGCCGGGGCGGCCCTGCTCGCGCTGGCGCTCGCGGCCCTCGTCCACGCCCTGGCGGGCATACCCGAGCGGGGGTGGACGGCTGCCGGTACGGTGCTCGAAGTCCTCGCCGTGGCGGGCGCCCTCGCGCTGCTCGTCGCGTACGAGCGGCATGCGAAGCATCCCAACGTGCCCCGCGCGGTGGCCCGTTCTGTGCCCGTGACGGCGTCCGTCGCCATCCTGCTGGTGACGACCGCGGGGCTGTTCGGCACATTGTTCCGGGCCACGTTCTACCTGCAGGACGTGCTGCGTCTCGACCCGCTGGCCACGGGTCTGAGGGTGCTCCCGCTGACGGCGCTCATGGTGCTCGGCGCACCCGTCGCGAGTGCCGCGCTGCGCCGCTACGGCCCGCGCCGTACCGCCCTGTGCGGCACGCTCCTGGTCGTCCTGGGCATCACGCTGCTCTCGCGGTCCGGGCCGGGCAGCGCGTGGGCCGCCATGGCCGCCGCGTTCGCCGTGCTCGGCGCGGGCTTCGCCACCGTCATGGTGACCGCCACCGCTTCCGTGGTCGGCGACGCGCCGCCCGGGTACGCCGGGGTCGTCGGAGGCCTGAAGCAGACGGCGATGAACGTCGGCCCCACCCTCGGCATCGCGGTCGCGGCCGGCACCACGGGTACGGCCGGGGTGCCGGGCGCGACGATGAGCACCACCCTCGTCCTCCTCGCCGGGCTCACCGCGCTCGGCCTGCTCCCGGCGTCGCTGCTGCCCCGGCCCGCACGGGCATCGGCCTCGCCGGCCGGCCCACCGGCTCGGAGACGTCGAGGACCACTGCTGAACGCCGCCGCCCCGGCCGGCCGCACGGGGAGGTGCGGCCGGCCGGGGCGGGTCGTACCGGCCGGGGTCAGGCGCCGGCGCGGTAGGTCGAGGTGAACGTCCAGTCGCCGGAACCGACTTCGTAGATCCGCTCCCCGTCGGCGGAGCGGACGAAGCGGGCACCCTTGGGCGCGGCCACGTCACCGGAGGTCACCGGCACGTGCACCTCGGCCGTGGTGCCCGCGGGTACGGTGAGCCGCAGCCGGTACGCGTCCCCGTCCAGGCGCCAGGAGGTGCCGGCGGTGCCGTACGGGGTGCGGTACGAGCCGGAGGCGGAGGTGAGGCCGGCGACGAGGGCCGGGTCGACGAGGAGTTCGCGGTAGCCGATGGAGCCGGGTGCCTGCTGGATGCCCGCGAGGCGGGCGGTGAACCAGGCGTCGATGGCGCCCAGCATGAAGTGGTTCTGGGACTGGCCGGGGCCGCCGTCCCAGCTCTCGCCGAGCGTGGTGTTGCCGTGCAGCACCTGGTAGCCGTAGCTGGGGCTGGTGGTCTGGGTGGCGATCCGGCCGACGACGTCGTCGTGCCCGGACTCCGAGAGCACCCGGAAGGCGGCGGGCAGCGAGATCTCCCCCAGGTTCAGGTGGAAGTCCGCCGCCTCGACGCTCGCGACGAAGTGGCCGAGCAGCCGGTCGCGCTGGTCGGCCGGGACGGCTCCCATGTCGAGGGCGAGCGCCTCCGCGCCGTGCCCGCCGCCGCCGAAGGTGCCCTGCGCGGGGTCGTAGTACTTGTCCGCGAGGGCTTTGGCGCTCGCGTCGGCCTTGGCGCGGTACCCGGCCGCGGCGTCCTGGTCGCCCAGGAGCGCGGCTATGCGGCTCATGGCGTCGACGACGCGCCAGTAGCCGTAGGTGCCGGCCACCGCGCGGGGGAAGGTGGTGTCCGGGGTGAACCAGTCGCCGAGGCCGTAGTCGAGGATGCCGCCGGAGACCTTCTCCTCCAGGAAGGTCACGTACTTCCGCATCTGCGGGTAGTAGGTGGCGAGGGTCTCCTGGTCGCCGTAGGTGGTGTAGAGCTGCCACGGCACCAGGACGAAGGCACCGCCCCAGTTGGAGTCGTTGCGGTAGCCGCCGGGCAGGGCCGTGTACTCCGGGGTGGTGGAGGTGATCAGGCCCTCGGGGGTCTGGCCGTCGGCCATGTCGCGGACGATCTTGCGGAGCTGGGACTCCATGTCGTAGTTCGCGGCGAGGGTGGGGAAGACGAGCTGGTCCTGCTCCAGCCAGCCGAGCTTCTCGCGGCTCGGGCAGTCGGTGAGGACGCTCATCATGTTGCCCTCGATGGAGCGGCGGATGAGGGAGTGGATGCCGTTGACCAGGTCGTTGGAACTGGTGAAGTCACCGGCCGAGGTGTTGTCGGTGTGCAGCACCTTGCCGCGGACGGTCACCGTCGCCCCGGCGGGCAGGCCCTTCAGCTCCAGGTAGCGGAAGCCGTGGTAGCCGTACTCGGGGTGCCAGGTCTCGGCACCGGAGCCGCTCGTGGTGTAGCTGTCCCACAGGGGCCCGCCGACGTTGCTGATGGACTGGAAGGCGTGACCGTCCTTCAGGCTCTCGGCGGGCACGATGCGGACGGTGGTGCCGGCGGGTGCCCGCACCGTGATCTCGGGCCAGCCGGCGATGTTGCGGCCCAGGTCGAAGACCCGGCTGCCCTCGGCGCCGGGCACCTCCTTGCCGGTGAGGGTCTCGACGACCCGGATCGGCTCGGTCTCGCGGGCGCTGAGCAGGGCGGGCGCGTCCGCGGTGCCGGGACCGGCGACGGTCACGGCCTTGTCCCAGCCGGCGCGGCTGCCGCGGGGTTCGTCCCAGTGCGGAACGGCGCGGCGCGCGTCGTAGTCCTCGCCGCCGTACCAGTTGGAGGACGTGGTGGGGCCGAGCGTGGTGCGCCAGTCGTCGCCGCTGCCGATGCGGCGGACGGTGCCGTCGGCGAGGGTGACCTCCAACTGGGCGATCAGCTTGGGGTCGCTGATGTTGCCGTAGAGCTTGCGGTAGCGGTCCGCGGTGCTGACGACGTTCGAGATGCCGTTGCCGACGGAGACGCCGACGGTGTTGCCGCCGGTGCGCAGCAGGTCGGTGACGTCGTAGGTGGCGTACTGGACGCGCTTGGTGAAGGTGGTGTTGGCGGGTTCGAGGACGGCGTCGCCGACCTGCCTGCCGTTGATGGTGGCGTCGTAGACGCCGAGGCCCGATACGTACAGGCGGGCGCTGCGCACGTGCTTCGGCAGGGCGAAGTCCTTGGTGAACAGGGGCAGTCCGGACGGCAGCCAGGGCTTCGGCGGCTGCCGGCCGGTGACGGCCGCGGCCTGGGTGAAGGGCCCGGTGGGGGTGTCGGCGGTGGCGAGGGTGTAGTCGGTGGGGAAGCCGGGGACGCGGCCGTCGTCGGTGAGGACGTCGGCGCGGGGGTAGAGGGCGACCTGATCGAAGGTCTTCGCGGACTTCAGGTCGAGGGTGAGCGTGACGGGCTGCTGGGAGACGTCCGGTCCGGTGTGCGCCGCGCTGGAGTAGCCGGCGGCGGTCTGGAGGCCGCTGTTGGGCAGGCCGTCCACGGCGAGGGCCGGTTCCCAGGTCTTGCGGAGGGTGGTGGACTCGGACGCGGTGACGGCGGCACCCTTGGCGAGACCCGTGGTGCCGGAGGCCGCGTCGCGGACGTCGATCTCGCCGAGCTGCAGGCGCCAGGTGCGGCCGGGGAAGTCCTCCTGCAGGGGCAGGCCGAGGCGGGTGACGTCGAGGCGGAGGTAGCGGGCCGTGGTGCGGGGCAGTGTGACGACCACGGGGGTGACGTCGCGTTTGCCGAGCTGCCAGTCGGCGTTGGTGATCCAGTCGGCCTGCCAGTCGCCGCTCTTGGTCAGGCCCGTCTCGAAGGACGCGGGCGTGCTCCAGTCGGCGGTGTGGTCCGCGCCGTGCGAGCCCGTGGCGGACCAGAGCATGACGCGCCAGTAGACCCGGGTGCGGGAGCCGAGCTGCTTGCCGGCGTAGACGGTCTGCGGGACGGCGGATGCAACCTTGCCGGAGTCCCACAGGTCGGGGCGGCCCTGCCGGAGCCTGGTGGGCGAGGTGGCGGCCTGGACCCGGTAGGCGGTCTGGACGAGCCCCGGTGAGCGGCCGGTGAGGGCCCAGCTCAGTTCGGGGGTGGTGTCGTCGATGCCCAGGGCCTGGGTGAGCTTCTGGGTGCGCAGGGCGGTCGCGGTCAGCGACGCGGGGGCGCCGGCCTCCGCGGTGACGGCGGTGGGCAGGATCGTGACGAGCGCGGTGAGACCGGTCGCGAGGGCGAGGGCCGGGGTACGCCTGGTGCCTGTGCGCGGGGGTCGGGGCATGCGGGTGCTCCTTGACGGCGGTGCTGTGGGCGGGGGCTGCGGGTCCGTCGCTGCGGGGGACGGCACGTCAGATCCGGCGCAGGGTGGTGGTGACCTCGCGGTACGGGCGCAGGGTGACCGGGCCGAGGAGTCCGGACGGCAGGGGCTTGTTGCGCTCGTTCGACAGGGTGTTGGACACCCGCACCGTGAGGGTGTTCCGGCCCGGGCGCAGCAGCTCCGTCACGTCGGTGGTGTACGGGGCCCATGGCAGCGGGGGCAGTTCGGTTCCGTTGACGGCGACCGAGGCGGCCTCCCTGACCTGGCCGAGGTCGAGGCGGAAGCCCCGGCCGTCGAGCGTCCCGGCGTCGAGGACGAGTTCGGTGGTGTAGGTGCCGCTGCCGGAGAACAGCGGTTCCACGGTCGTCCAGCTGCCGAGCGGGCCCGTGACCGGCGTGGCTCCGGCGCGCTGCAGGGTGAGCGTCCAGTCGCCGGCCACGGGGAGCGGGGCGAGCGGGTCGGTGACGCGTACCGTGCCCCGGTAGGTGCGGCCGCCGTCGGTGCCGGTGAGGACGTGGTCGCCGGGCGCGTCGAGGACGGCGGTGACGCGCAGGGTCTGGCCGGCGGCCTTGACGGAGGCGATGGACGCTGCGGGCAGGGTGCTGTCCGTGAGGTGCGGAGCTTCCTTCGCGCCGGCGCGCACGACGACGGCGAGGGTCTCGTACGGGGCGAGCCGAAGCGGCAGGCGGATGCCACCGTGCTTCTGCTCCCGGTGGACGGGCGCGGGGCGCACGGTGCCGGTGACGGGGTCCCAGAGTTCGGGGGCGCCGGTGGCGGGGAGCACGGCGACGGTGTCGACCTGCGCGGCGCTCTCGTTGTTGAGGAGGAAGGCGACGTCCTTGCCGCGCGTGGTGCGCAGCACCCGTACGGCCGGCGCCCGCGGTTCGAGGACGGCCGCGGCGACTCCCGCCTCCCGTGCCGCGTCCCCGAGGGCGGCGGAGTCCGCGACGCGGACGGCGGTTCCCGCGCCGACGCGGTGGCTGCCGGGGACGGTGTCGCCGAAGAGGCCGTTCAGCGCGCGCTCCAGGCTGCGGTCGCGCCCGCCGGCGTCCTCCTGGGGCAGGGTGCCGACGGCGACGACGGTGCCGCCCTGCCGGGCGAAGGCCTCGAGGCGGGTGACGGCGGCGGCGTCGAGGGTCGGGGTGACGGGGAGGACGGCCAGGTCGTAGCCGGCCTCGCCGACGACGAGCCGTCCCTGGTGGACGCGGGCGTGGGCGAGCAGCTCCGGGTCCCCGGAGAGGGCGCCCTCGTGGACGAGGTCGAAGTCGACCTGGGCGCTCTCCAGTGCGTACGCGGCGTCGGTGAAGGCGCCGTCGACCTCGCCCTGGCGGGTGGTGCCGCGCCACTGCTCGGCGGCCCGCTGCGGCTGGATCAGGGCGGTACGGGCGCCGGAGGTGCCGCGGGCGACCTCCATGACGCGGCCGATCCAGTCGGCGATCGGCTCCATCGCCCACCACCAGGGTGCGCGCGGCCCGAACGGCGGCGGGAAGAAGACACGTTGCTCGTCGGTCCACAGGGCGTGCAGCACGGTGAGGTTGACGCCGCGGGCGGCGTTCGCGCCGACCAGGGCCCGTACGAAGTCGGGCGCGACCTGCCAGCCCATGTTGCCGAAGCACTCCAGCAGGGCCCGGTCGCGGCCCATCTGGTGGGCGACGCTGACCGGGTTGCGGGGGATCATGGTGGGCTGTCCCGCCACGTACTCGGCGGTGATGATGTCGCCGCCGGGCACCTGCGCCCACTGGTGGACCTTGTGCAGGTCGCCGGTGGAGACGATCCGCTTGGAGGGCGAGGTCTCGTCGTACAGCGGGTTGGTGATGAGTGCGACGCCGCGCCCGGCGTACCACTGGGACTGCTTGCGGAAGTAGCCGGCGAAGCGGTCCGAGACGGCCTGCCAGTAGCGGCCCCGGGTGATGCGGCCGGTACGGCCGAGGTCGTCGAAGGCCGTCGCGTAGGCGGTGCCGGGCTCGGTGCCGGCCTTCCGCAGGGCCGCGGCCAGGGTGGGCGACCACGGGAGGCGCTTGAAGTGCGCCTCGGCGGAGGCGAAGAACGGCTCGTCGTCCCAGAAGCCGGGGATGACGTTGCCGAAGTAGCGGGCGAACCTGCGGTGGTACTCGCCGGGCACGATGTCGAGGAACAGCTCCACCGGCTCGTCGTCGAGGAGGTCGACGTAGCTGCGGCTGTAGCCCTGGGAGTCGTCGACCAGCGGGGTGCCGCCGAACACGTCGATCAGCCAGTCGCCCTCGGGGACGCGCCAGGTGCGGCCTTCACCGAGTTCCCCGGTGAGTTCGACGACCTGGTCGCTGGAGGTGGCGCCGACCGGGCGGGCGGCGGCCGCGGCGGGGATCGCGGCGCCGGCGGGCGGGATCCGGGCGGGGAAGTCGCCCGCGGCGGCGGGGTCGCCGAAGGCGGTCCGGGTGTGGAGGGCGGTGCCGTCGGCCGCGGTCACGACCAGGCTCGCCCACAGGGCGCGCTGCGTCCCGGTGGCACGGACGCCGACGCCGCCGGCGGGGTGCGTGGTGTCGGTGACGGTGCCCTTGGCCTTGCCGTCGAGGGTCACGGTCAGGGTGGAGCCGCTGACGGTCACGGCGAGGGTGTGGAACTTGGTCTTGTTGAAGCCGTCGGTGCGCATGGAGCGGGCGAGCTCGACGGGGTCCCGGTCCTCCGCGAGGAGCGACACGGTGACCACGCCGGTCTGGTCGAACTCGACGGCGTAGCCCGCGGTGCCGTCGGCGGCGGCGCGTACGACGAGCCCGGCGGACACCTGGTCGGCCCGGGCGCTGCCGGTGACGGTGTAGTCGCGCCACTCATCTCCCCCGCGCAGCACGGCCGCGCCGCCCAGGACCGCGGCGTCGGCGACCAGCGAGGTGGTGTCCACGCCGACGCCGGTGGTGGTGCGCAGGTCGATGGTGGCGGGTCCGGAGACGACGGTGCTGGACCGCCACAGGGCCTTCAGCCGCAGGTCGGGGCGGGGCTCGTAGGTGCGTGAGCCGACCTGGCCGCCCTTGACGATGTACTCGCCGGATCGTCCGCTGGGGAAGTGGTCGTCGTTGAAGATCCACACCCGCATGCCGGTCTTCTCGGCGGTCCGCAGGACGTGGCCGACGATCGCGAACCATTCCTCGCTGAAGAAGACCGGCTGCATCTCCGCGTTGTCGAACGGGAAGAGCACGACCTCGTACATCCCCTTGTCCCGCAGGTCCGCCATCTGGGCGTCGACGAGCTCCGGGGTGACGGGGCCGTTCCAGTACCAGTAGACCGTCGGGCGGCTGTCCCTGGCGGGGTCGGCGAAGCGGGCGGGCGACCAGGTCGTCCCCGTCGCACCGTGGTGCTGCTGCGCGGCGTACGCGGGGAGCGGCAGGCCGGAGGCGAGCGCGGCTCCGGTCATCCCTGCGGCGGCCACGAAACGGCGTCTGGACAGGGGGAGTTCAGGCATGGCGGTACTCCGTGAGGTGAGGGCGGGTGCAAGCGGGTGGGCGGGCCGGGGCGCTCGCGCCGGCCGTGTCAGGGGGCCGCGAGGGCGGCGACGTCGGCGGGCGCCAGGGCGCGGTTGTGCAGCCGGAAGCCGGCGACCGCACCGGTGAGGTAGGGGTGCGTGGGGTTCTGCGAGCGGCCGAGGTAGTTGTGCGTGGTCGTGCCGAGCAGCAGCGGGCTCGCGGCCATCGCCGCGTTGCGGCCGGCTTCGGCGCCGTCGACGTAGAGGATGCCGGCGCCGTCGCCGAGGGTGAGCGCGACGTGGGTCCAGCGGCCGGTGGGCAGCGGTGCGGCGGCGTCGATGACGTCCTCGGCCTCCATGCCGGCGATCTTCAGGGCGGCCCGGGCGCGTCCCGCGCCGGTGCGCGGGGTGAGGAACAGATAGGTGTCCTTGTGGTAGCCGAGGTCGAAGACGCGGGCGGAGTTGACCAGGACGTCCACCCGTACCCACATGCTGACGGTCAGTTCGGACAGCCCGGCGGGCAGGGCGGGGGCCAGGGCGACGTGGCCCCCGGCGCCGTCGAGGGCGACGGCGGTCCGGCCGACCGGCCCGTCCGCGGTCCAGGAGGCGCCCGCGGTGAGCGTCGCGGGGGCGAACGTCCGGGTGGCGTCGGCGGCGCTGGTGCCCGTGCCCTCGTCGAGGGGGTAGCGGGCGACGTCGCGCTCACGGCCGGCGCGGGGGGCGACCGCCCAGTAGACCGTGTAGTTCTCGTGGTGGACCTGGTGGAACGGCTTCAGGGTGACCGCGCCGCCGGCCGCCTCGGCGGTGAACGCGCCGTCGCCGCCGCGCACGGGCCGCAGGGACTCCGGCCGGATCCCGGGGATGGTGGTCAGTTCCGTCGGGCCGTAGGCGCCGGCCAGCACGAGCGGACCGTACGACACCGAGCGCACCTGCGGGTTGTCGGGCGCGGGGCGCCACACGGGTTCGCGGGGCAGGGTGAGTTCGACGGTGTCCCCGGCCCGCCAGCGCCGGTCGAGGGTGAGGTGGGTGCCGGGCTCGACGCGGCCGGAGTAGGGGTGTCCGGCCACGCGTACCCGGGCCCGCCCCCGGCCGTCCGCCAGCCAGCCCGGTATCCGGACCTTGAGCGCGAAGCGGCCGCCGCCCTCGGCGACGGTGATGCGCACGGTGTCCTCGGAGACGGTGTGCTGCCGGATGGTCACCCCGTCCGGCGCCCCGTGGGGCCGCCAGTCCGCCTCGGAGGGGATGAAGAGGTTGACGTAGAGCGCGTCGCGGGACTGGAAGTAGATGCTGTCCGCGAACTTGGTGTGGGTCTCCAGACCGGTGCCGTGGTCGCAGGAGAAGTTGTCGTAGTCGCCGCTGTAGCTGCCGGGCTCCGCGCCGAGCCCGCCCTTGGGCTGCCGGTGGGAGCCGGCCCACAGCCCGGTGTAGTACGTGACGAATCCGTGCTCGGAGTCGGGGTCCTGCTCGCCCAGCATCTGGTTGTACAGGGTCCACTCGTAGTGGTCCATGTAGGCGGTGCGGGACGGCTCGTGCAGGAAGAGCTGCCGGCCGAGCTTGAGCATGTTGTAGCTGTTGCAGTTCTCGCAGGTGTTCTCCGACAGACGGCTGACGATCTCGTCCGGGGGCCCGAAGAACTCCAGGTTGGAGTTGCCGCCGATGGCGTAGGTGTGGTGCTCCACGACGGTGCGCCAGAAGGTGCGCGCGATGTCGAGGTAGCGGCGCTCCCCGGTGGCCTCGTAGCCGAACGGCGCGCCGACGACCTTGGCGATCTCGGCGTTGGCGTGACGACCGGCCAGTTCGTCGCGGCCGGCGGCGAGCGGCGCGTAGAGCTCCTCGTGGTCGAAGCGGCGGGCGGTGCGCAGATGTGCGGGGTCGCCGCTGACGAGGTGGAGACGGGTCAGCACGTCGTTCATCCCGCCGAACTCGACCTTGAGCACGGACTGCATGCGCTCGTGCGGCAGCGGCGCGGTCCGCGCGTCCGCCCAGGCGGCCATCCCCAGCAGCACGGTCATGGCCTGCCGGTTGCCGCTGAGGGTGTACTGGTCGAGCAGCCCGGCCATGATCTTGTGGAGGGTGTAGTACGGCGCCCAGGGCTTGCCGCCCGCCTCCAGGCTGTCGAAGACCGACTCGGGGAAGGCCGACAGGTAGCCGTCGTGGAACCCGGCGGCGGGCGCGGCCGCCTGGCACTCGGCGAGTGCGGCGACGAGGACGCGGGCCTTGTCGGCGTGGTCCGCCTCGCCGGTCTGGGCGTGGGCCTGGGCGAGCGCGGACAGCAGGTGCCCGGTGGTGTGGCCGCGCAGCTGGACGTCCGGGGCCTCCCAGCCGCCGCAGGGCTCGGCGGACGAGGGAAGTCCGACGTTGCGGCGGAAGGTGTGCAGGAGCCGGTCGACGTCGACGAAGCGCAGGTAGGCGCAGGTGCGCCGCATGTTGTCGAGGAACGGGCTGTCCAGCAGGCGCACGGCGGACAGCGGCAGCGGGTCGAGCTTCGGACGCGCCGCGGGCACCGGCCGGCTCCCGACGGCGCCCGTCGGCTCGGGGGCGCTCGGCGCGGCGGCGGCGGGGGTCGCCTGGACGGCCTGCGTGGCAGCCGTAAGGGTCGCGGCCGCGGCGACGCCGGCGGTCAGCACGTTCCGGCGGGACGGCCGTGACGGAGGTGGTGCGGACATTCTCGGAACTCCTTCCGGGCGCGGAGGAGTACCACCGGTCGGCGGTTGGCCGGCGGCATGCGGCCGTGGAACGCGGTTGCCGGGCAGCCCGATGCCCGGCCACTGGCCTGAGAGCGAATGAATCGTTTTTAGAGCCATCGGCAACCTAGGATGACTCCGCAGAGACCGTCAAGAGCGGCAGCCCAAACCATGGCCTGTGCGGGCCACGCTGTCGACGGACCGTCACAAACCCCTGCACAAGGGACGATAGTGCGATGACGAACCGCCCCCCGGGAGCGGGAAAGCAGCTTCCGGTGTCTGGCGCCTTGTCGCGGTGCCCGCCGCCGCGTATCTTCCTGCCCGTCACATACTGAATCGTTCAAGTAATGGAGAGGGACGGTGGCCATCCCGGCCGCTCACCGGCGACGGAAAGCGCTGGGGGATACTCCAGGCCGGCGAAAGGAAAAGGCACCCATGACCACTGGCAGGATCTCCGCGGCCGCCGCCGGCACCTGGCTCCTCGGCGACATGAAGGTGAACCGGATCGGCTTCGGCGCGATGCGGCTGACTGGCAGCGCCGCCTTCCACCTCGGCACGCCCAGCGACCGGGAGCGCGCGATCGGCGTGCTGCGCCGCGCCGTCGAGCTCGGCGTCGACCACATCGACACCGCCGCCTTCTACTTCTCACGGCTGCGTTCGGCCAACGAGCTCATCAACTCGGCCCTGGCGCCGTACCCGCAGGACCTGGTCATCGCCACCAAGGTGGGGCCCGCACGGGACGCCTCCGGGGAGTGGGCCACCGCCGCCCGCCCCGACCAGCTGCGCGGCCAGGTCGAGGAGAACCTGCGGCAGCTCGGCCGCGACCACCTCGACCTGGTCAACCTCCGCTTCATGGGCGGCACTTCCGTCGCCGAGCACTTCGGCGCCCTGGCCGAGCTGCGCGAGGCCGGGCTCGTCCGCCACCTGGGCCTCTCCAACGTCCGTCCCGAGCACCTGGCCGAGGCACGGGCCATCGCCCCCGTGGTATGCGTCCAGAACCGCTACGGCGTCGACGCGCGCGAGAGCGACGACCTGCTGCGGGAGTGCGGCGCCCAGGGCATCGCCTTCGTGCCCTTCTTCTCCATCGCCGGCGGGGGCCGCGAGCAGGGGCCCGGCGCCGGCGGCGCCGAGAGCGACGCGGTGCTCGCCGTCGCGGCCGCCCACGGTGTCTCGCCCGCGCAGGTGCGGCTGGCGTGGACGCTCGCGCAGGGCGACCACGTGCTCGCCATCCCGGGGACCGGCGATCCGGAACACCTGGCCGACAACGTGGCGGCGGGCGCGCTGCGGCTGACGGACGAGGAGACGGCGCTCATCGACGCGGTGGGCCGCCCCGCCCGCTGACCCGGGACGGCCTTGGGCGTAACGACGGCGACCGTCAGTCGTGCGGGACGACCGCCACGGGCGCCTTGGCATGGTGCAGCACCGCATGGGTCACCGGGCCGATGTGCAGGCCGGCGGCCGCGCGCCGGACACGGCGGCCGACGACGACCAGTGAGGCGTCGGCCGCCGCCTCGATCAGGTGGTGCGCCGCCCCGCCGACCAGGGAGTGCTCCACGACCTCCACGGCGGGGTACTTGGCCCGCCACGGCGCCAGCGCCTGGGTGAGCGCCTTCGCCTGGGCGTCGGTCAGCTCGTGCTCCAGGTCCAGGGCGATCGCCGCGGGGTTGTAGCCGTAGGAACCCGGCAGGTTCCAGCCGTGGACGACGTGCAGGCCCGTCCCGCGCAGCACGGCGGCCTCGAAGGCGAAGGCCAGCAGATCGTCGTGGGGACGGGCCAGGTCGATGCCCAGCACCACCTCACGGAAGGGCGTGTACTCCGAGACCAGCCCGTCGAGGTCCGGGCGGTGCTCGTCCTCGCCCGTCTCACCGGCCCGTACGAGGACGACCGGGCGGACGGCCTGCGCGACGGTCGCGGAGGCCACGGAGCCGACGAGGAAACCGGCGAGGGCGCCGAGGCCCCGGGAGCCGAGCACCAGCAGCTCCGACTCCTCGGCGGCGGCCGCGAGGGCCGCCGCGGGCTGCCCGCTCACGACCCCGGCGGAGATCTCCAGGTCCGGGTGACGCCCGGCGAGTTCGTCCGCGGCGTCGCGCGGCACGGACTCGGCCCACTGCCGCTGGGCGTCGGGGTCCACCGCTGCCACCGCCCCGGCCAGCGGGGCGTAGGCGGACGCGTACGGCTGCCAGTCGTACACGTGCACGAGCCTCAGGGGCAGTCCGCGGCGCAGTGCCTCGCGGGCGGCCCAGTCCGCGGCGGCCCGGCTCTCGGGCGATCCGTCGAGACCGGCTGTGACCGTACGGGACATGACGTGCCTCCTGGCGAACGGGACGAAGGGCGGGGGCTGTTCGCCCCCAGCTTCCCGCCGGCGACGGGCCTCCGGCAGGGGCCCGCCGGGCCCGTACGGGGGCCGACCGGCCCATGGGCGAAGGATGCGCCGCCCGGGACGGTGGGAGCAGGTCACCGCTGTGATCAAGCGTACGGGTCGTCTACCGGCGCGGTGGCGGGGGGTGGCGGCCCTGCCTGTGCCGCCGGTCCGGCCCGGACGCCGTCCCGGCGGCGGCGCCGCGCCGACCGCGGGACCCTGGAGGGGACGCATCCGCGACGTACGGAAGGACGTGACCGGTCATGACGCAGCAGCACGCGGCCGCCGCGGCCGGGGACATCGGGCGCCGGATCGCGAGCCGCCGGGAGGAACTGGGCCTGTCCCTGGAGGAGACGGCGGAACGCGCCGGCATCGCCCCGGGCTATCTGCGGTACGTGGAGCAGGAGCCGACCGCGGCGCCGGGCAGCTCCACCCTGCACGGGCTGGCCACGGCGCTGGGGACGAGCGTGTCGGCGCTGAGCGGCGGCGAGGCGGAGCTGCCGCCCGGCCGGGGACGCGCGGCGGGCCGGGCGTCACTGGTGGAACTCGGCCCCGGGGAGTGCTGGGCGTTGCTGTCCACGCACGGGGTCGGCAGGATCGGGCTGGACACGCCCGACGGGCTGGCGATCCTGCCGGTCAACTACACGGTCACCGAGGGCGTGATCGCCTTCCGCACCCATCCCGGGGCCACGCCCGCGGCGGCCGCGGACACCAGGTGCGCCTTCGAGGTCGACCAGGTCGACGAGGCCCTCAGCCAGGGCTGGAGCGTGCTCGTCCGAGGTGTCGCCTCCGCCGTCACCGATCCGGGGACCGTGCGCCGGCTGGCGGAGCGCGAGTACGCCGGCCCCTGGGCGGGCGGCGACCGCGACCTGTGGATCCGCGTCGTCCCGGCCAGCGTGACCGGGCGACGCATCCTGGTCGGCTGAGGCGGTTCCTCACCGCCGACCGCCCGAGCACCCCCGGCCGCCGCCCGCCGAACGCACGTTCAGGGCTGCACGGCCGGGCGCAGGGCAGCGCGCCCGGTGCGGACGGCCAGGCCGCCCTGCGGGGTGCGCGTACGGCCGGCCCTGCGCGGGCCACCACCACGACCTGCCGGACCCGGGCGCCCCGGCGAAGCACCCCGGGCGCCCCAACATGCAGCGCCCGCGCACCGCCCTCACCGTCCGGCGGCGGAGCCGCGCACCACGGCGACCGGGCAGTGCGCGTGGTGCAGGACCGCCTGGCTGACGGAGCCGAGCACGAGCCCGGAGAAACCGCCGCGTCCGCGTGCGCCGACGACGAGCAGCTGCGCGGTCCGGCTCTCCTCGATGAGGGTCTCGCGGGTCGCGCCACGCACCGTTTTCGTGCGGACCGCGACCCCGGGGTGGCGCTCCCGCCGTCCCGCGATCGTCTCGGCCACCAGGCGTTCCTCGGTGCGGGCGAGTTCGCCCGGCTCGCTCGCGTAGGGCATTGCGGGGTCCTGGGGCGGCGGTACGGGCGTGTGCCACGGGGTCCACGCATGCAGGGCGAGGAGTTCGGCGCCCCGCAACGCGGCCTCGGCGAAGGCGAAGTCGACGGCGTCCGCGCCGGCCGGGGAACCGTCGACGCCCAGCAGGACCGGACCGCCGGCGGCCGGCTGCTCCCGGACCACCAGGACCGGGCACTGGCCGTGCGCGGCGAGGTGCACCGCCGTCGAACCCAGCATCAGACCGACGAAGCCGCCCATGCCGCGGGAGCCCACGACGACCAGTTCCGCGGCGCGCGACTGGGCCTCCAGCACGGTGAGGGGTTCCCCGGTCACGACGGCGTGGGTGACGTCCACGTCCGGTGCCGTGCGCCCGGCGCGTTCCACGGCCTCCGCCACCACCCGCTGCGCGGCGTTACGCAGGCCGCCCTCGGACGGGCCCAGGGCCGGCGGTCCCAGCGGCACGTGCATGGCCGGCCACAGGAAGGCGTGCACCACCCTCAGTCCGGCGCCGCGCCATGCGGCCTCCCGGGCCGCCGTCTCCACCGCGGCAAGGCTCGAGGCCGAGCCGTCCGCTCCTACGACCACCAGACCGCTCACCGCGCCTCCTCGTCCTCCCCGCCCGTCGTCCGTCCCCTGCTTCCCCCGGCGCCGGCCGACGTCCGGGCCCCGTGCGCCGGTCAAGGGGGCCGTCGGGGATCAGGCCCTGCGGTGGCCCCATGAGGGGCCGCTTTCCTCCCACTCGCGGCCCCAGGCCGCGGCGCGCCGGCGGTCGATCCGCAGGCGGACGACCCAGCGCCCGGCGAGGACCAGCGCGCAGGCGCCCGCGGCGGCGACCGAGCCGAAGACGACGCCCTGGGCCTCGGCCTGCGCGGGGGTGAGCCGGTTCTGCTGCAGCCGGCCGTCCGCGTCCAGCCAGACGGACGTGGTGGAACCCGCCGGGCTGCCCGGTTCGACTCGGGCCTGACCGGTTCGGGCGGAGCCGTCGGACGCGGTCCACCGGACGGTGGTGAGGACCTTTCCGATGGAGCCGGTGTACGGGTTCTCCACGGCCTTCGCGGCGTCCTCGGTGAGGACGGCCGTCGCCAGGTGGGTGCCCTGGCTCCGCCGCAGTTCGGACTGCTCCACCGCGGCCGCCGTGGCCGCCCCGGCCGCCGGGGCCCCCAGGGCGATCAGCAGGGCCGCCGCCACGCCCGTCCAGGCCTCCAGGACATCCGACCGTCGCCGCAGCGGATTGCGGCGCCAGCGCCAGAACACCGCCCTGCCGCTCATGGCCGTGCTCCCTTCCCTGTCCGACGACCGTCGCACGCGCCGGCACTGCCGCAGCAGGGGCCACACGGATCATTTCCGCCGCAGGACGGGGCCGACCGGCCCCTGCGCGCACACGCGGCCGGCCCGCCGCCCGGCTGTGACGACCGTCACTCGCCGGCGATCGAACTTCCCGTGCCGCCCCGCGTCCTGTCGGTGTCCTCGACACCTCCCGGATACGGAGCACCGATGCCCACCCCCCTGATCGACCCCCTGTCCCCCGGCACCCACACCTTCGAGGTGGACGGGGTGGCCCAGCGTTACCACGTCCACGGCACCGGACCTGTGTGCATCGCGCACTCCGGCGGGCCGGGCGTGTTCTGGGAGTACCTGCGCATGCCCGAGGTCGAACGGCACCTGACGGTCGTCTACCCGGAGCCGGTCGGCACCGGCGGCTCGGGCCGTCTCCCCTCGCACCCGCACGGCTACACCCGTGAGCGCTACAGCCGGTTCCTGGACGCGCTCGTCGACCACCTGGGCGCCCCTCGCGTGCACCTCCTGGGGCATTCGCACGGCGGCTTCGTCGTCCAGTACCACGCGCTGCACCGGCCCGCGCGTGTCGCCGGGATCGTCCTGTACGACAGCGCGCCGGTCACCGGCCCCGAGCACGGCGCCGAGGCGATGCGCATGGTCGAGGAGTTCGCCGCCCGGCACGCCGGTCACCCCGGTCTGCCGGAGGTCCTGGAAGCCTTCCAGAAGGTGTCCGCCATCTCCGACGACGCGGGTATGACGGCGGTCCTCAAGGGGCTGCTGCCCGCCTACTTCGCGGACTACTGGGGCCGGGAGGAGGAGTTCGCGCCCCTGAGCGCCGCGGTGTCGGGCACGCACATCTCGGGGCTGGGCGAGGACCTGGTCCCCGATGCCGTCGACGACCGCGGGCGGTTGGGGGCGCTCACCGTGCCGGCGCTGGTCGTGGTGGGCCGGTACGACGTGGTCTGCGGGATGCGCTGGGCCGGTGAACTGCACGAGCTGATCCCCCAATCGGAGCTGCTGGTCCTGGAGAACAGCGGGCACTTCGGCCACATCGAGGAGCCCGGCCGTTTCGCGGAGGCCGTGGTGGGCTTCGTGACCGCCCGCGAGCGGGCGGTCCCCGCGTGACGGGCCCCGCGTGACAGCCCCCGCGTGACGGGCCCGGGGAAACGGGCGCGACGCGACGGCCGCGCGGCCGTCGCGTCGCAAGGCTGAACGGGCCTCACCCGGCCGGTGGGGCCGGGCCGGCGGATGGGGGGACGCCATGGCGACCCGGCCACCGCCGGCCCTGACCGTCACCGGGGCCGCGGCCTCAGGTGATGACGTCGTACTCCCCGTAGGAGTGCTGGGGCGTCATCGTGGCGTCGAGCCCGTTGGTGACCCAGGTCCCCAGGACCATCTCCGCGGTGATGCCCGGGCCGAAGCCCGCCAGCAGTCCGCGGTGCCCGTCGAGGGCGGAGCCCTCCTCGAACATCCGGTACAGGGCGTCGAGGACGACGGCGCTCGCGATGTTGCCGTACTCGGTCAGCGTGGCCCGGCTGAAGCGGAACGACTCCGGCGGGACCCCGAGGAAGCGGCAGAGGTCGTCCAGGATGCGGGGACCGCCGGCGTGGATGATGTAGTAGTCCAGCTTGGCGGCGTTCCACGCGTGGTCCTCCGCGACCTGGCGCAGCACCGGTGCCAGGGGCTCCATGGTGCCGGGTACGCGCTTGTCGAGCTGGAAGTGGAAGCCCGTCTGGCGCACCGCGTAGGAGATCCACTCCTCGGTGTTCGGGATGAGGTAGGAGGCGTTGCGCTCCAGCCGCATCCCGGTGCCGCCGCTGCCCCGGACCACGGCGGCGGCGATGCCGTCGCCGAACAGCCCGTTGGACAGCAGCGTTCCGACGCTGAGGTCCGTGGGCTGGTAGCACAGCGAGCAGAACTCGCATGCCACGATCAGGGCGTTGGCCTCCGGGTACGCCGTGCAGAAGTCGTGGGCGCGGTTGATGGCCGCGCCTCCTGCCGCACAACCGAGCTGCGCGATGGGCAGCTGGCGGGTGTCGTGGCGGAATCCCATCTTGTTGATGAGCCACGCCGTCAGCGACGGCATCATGAAGCCCGTGCACGAGACGTACACGATGATGTCGATCTCGTCGGGCTCCAACTCGGCCTGGTCCAACGCCTGTCGTATGACGGCCGGTACCCGCGCCTTCGACTCCGCCTCGTAGATCTGGCTGCGTACGTCGAAACCCGGATGTTTGAGCACCTCTTCGATCGGCTGGATCAGGTGCCGCTTCTGAACACCCGTGTTCTCAATGAGCCTGAGGGTCAGGCCGAGTTGCGGGTGGTCCTTGTGCAGCCGTCGTGCCAGCTCAAGCGTTTGTTCGCAGGTGATAACGTTGTCGGGAACCGAGATCACCGGCTTGCACAGAACAGCCATGCGTGGCTCCATTTCCTGCCCCTCGGCGGGCTATGGTCCATGTGGCGCGCTGCTCCGGGATTTCCGGAGCAGGCCCGTACCTGTCACGAAAATGCGGTAGGGGGTACGAGCGCATTTCATGTGCGCGCCCACAGAAGGCCTGACGTTCACGAGGTCCCGGCAAAAGACGGTTCACAAAAGGGGACCGGCTGCTGTCGAAGTGGATTCATGGCCTGTTCAGATTTGCGTCCACCAGGAAAACGTACGTCACTTGGGCGGATTTCGCATGTCGGAGCGGCCCGCACCCGCCGTCACGAGGGAGAACGCGACGGAACCGGCCCCGCACCCGTGCGGGTGCGGGGCCGGGACGGAGGCCGGAGCGGGGCCGGAGCGGACACAGGTCACCAGGCGACGTGCAGGGCCACCGGGTAGCGCCAGATCGACGTGGCGCTCCAGCGGACCTCGTCGGCGGGCTTGGCCAGCCTCAGGTCCGGGAAGCGGCGCAACAGCTCCCTGAAGGCCACCTGGAGCTCCATGGTCGCCAGCGGCGCGCCGAGGCAGTGGTGACCGCCCCAGCCGAAGGTCATGTGGGGCGTACCGGCGCGGTCCAGGTCCAGCTCGTCGGGACGGTCGAACTTCTCCGGGTCGCGGTTCGCGGTCAGGTACGAGACGTGGACGACGTCGCCGGCCCGGATCAGCACGCCGCCCATCTCCACGTCCTCGACGGCGATCCGCGGGATGCCGACGCCCTTGCGGAACGGGATGTACCGCAGCATCTCCTCGATGGCCTGCGGGATGCGGTCCGGCTGCTCGCGCAGCATGGCCAGCTCGCGCGGGCGGGTGAGCAGGGTGTAGGCGATGTTGCCGATCTCGTTCGACGTGGTGTCCTGGCCCGTGATGAGCAGGACCATGGCCATGACGGCGAGTTCCTTGTCGTTGAGGATCTCGTCCCCGTCACGGGCGGTGGCCAGCACGCTGACCAGGTCGTCGCCCGGGCGGGCGCGCCGTTCGGCGGTGAGCTTGGTGAAGTACTCCCGCAGGTAGGCCTTGGAGTGGACGGCGTTGTCCCGGTTGTCGGGGCTGAAGTCCATCATGGTGCGGGCGTGGCCCCGCAGCTCCCAGCTGTCCTCGTCGGGGATGTCGAGCACCTCGCAGATGGCGGCCAGCGGGAGCGGCGCCGCGAGGTGCTCCACGAGGTCGGCCGGGGAGCCGCTCTCCTCCATGCCGTCGAGCAGTTCGGTGACGACCCGCTCGATGCTGGGGCGCATGTGCTCGACGTTCCGGGGCGTGAAGCCCTTGGAGACCAGCGAGCGCAGCCGGCTGCTGTCCGGCGGGTCCATCACGTTGATGGCCTCGTCCTGGACGATCGGCTCCGGCGTCATGCGGGGGAAGTCCTTGCCGACGACGGCGGCGCGGCTGAAACGCCGGTCGGTCGTCACCGTCCGCACGTCCTCGTACCGCGTGACGAGCCAGGCCTCACCCTCGCCGTGCGGCAGCTTGATGCGGGAGATCTGCTCGTTCTCCATGAAGCGCTTCAGCTGCGGATCGAACTCGAGGGCTTCGGCGAAGTCGAAGGGGCAGTTGTGCGCGGAGGAACCGGATTCCATGCGAATACTCCAGTGCACCTGGGCGTCGGGGGGACATATCACAACCAATCCCCCGCGCGCGCAGGTGACCACTGCAGGCAGCCCATCCGGGCGACCCATGCCCATGAGGGTGCCGCGCCCTCGGGGACACGGGGCGCGGCACGTGCTCGGGCTCACCGGCCGTCAGTAGTAGTGGCGGCGCCCCGCGACGGCGTGTCCCATGGCACCCAGGACCCAGAGCACGAGGCCGATGACCACGAGGATGGCTCCCAGGGTCCACAGGATGGAGATTCCGGCGAGGAATCCGATGATGAGCAGGATGATACCGAGGATGATCATGTTGTACTCCCTTACGCGGCCCTGGTCGCCGTTGCCCTGTGCCGGGCCGGTGGCACCGGGGGTGCGAGCCCCGGGGCGGTGACCGCACGGTGCGCGGTCACGCCGGGCCTCGCTCAGCCGGACCGGCCGTCGGCGTCGCCTGCCGTCCACGCCTCCGACGTGAACCTGCCGGCATCGCATTCACCCCCATTCCTCCATGGATCGGCTACCCAGGTCTTCGCGTTTCATGACCGCCGGATTCGGCCGGAGTGATGTCCACCGGGACCATCGCCCTCACGGTGAGAGCGCTCTCAGCAGCGCGAACGTGGTCGACAGGACCACCTGACCACGCCACTGGCGGCCCCCAACGCCCGCCCCCCGGCTGCCGTTTCCCGCCCGCAGCACAAGCCGGGCCGCCCGCGGCCGATGCCACTGACTCCAAGCAGTGAAGGCAGGAAACCGCGCGCGACTTCTTTTGTTCCCTGTATTGACCGCGGTTCACCCTGGCGGGAAGGTGTTCCCGCCATATGAGAGCGCTCTCAGCCGCTCTCCACCCGGAACCGCACCCTTCCCCGGCACCGATCCCGAGGAGGCATCACCCGTGACCGCGCGTACGACCACCGGCAGGCGCCACGCCGCCGGACCGCTCACCCTGATGGTGGCCGCTGCAGCCACCGTGGCCGCGCTCTGCCTGGGCCTGCTCGGCTCGGCCAGGGCCGCCGTCCCGCCGGCACCGTCCGGCTGGACCACCGTCTGGAGCGACGACTTCAGCGGGGCCGCCAACACCCTCCCGTCCGGCGACAACTGGATCATCGACACCGGCACCAGCTACCCCGGCGGCGCCGCCAACTGGGGCACCGGCGAGGTGCAGACCTACACCTCCAACACCGCCAACCTCCGCCAGGACGGCTCGGGCAACCTGCGCATCACCCCGATCCGGGACTCCGCGGGGAACTGGACCTCCGGGCGCGTCGAGACCCGCCGCAGCGACTTCGAGCCCCCGTCGGGCGGCAAGCTCCGCATCGAGTCCCGCATCCAGATGCCGAACGTCACCGGCGCGGCCGCGGCCGGCTACTGGCCGGCCTTCTGGACGCTGGGCGCGCCGTACCGGGGCAACTACTGGAACTGGCCGTCCATCGGCGAGTTCGACCTGATGGAGAACGTGAACGGCGTCAACCAGGTCTGGGGCACGCTGCACTGCGGCACCAACCCGGGCGGCCCCTGCAACGAGACCAGCGGCCTCGGCACCACCCGTGCCTGCCCCGGCAGCGCCTGCCAGGGCAACTTCCACACCTTCGCCTTCGAGTGGGACCGCAGCGTCAGCCCCCAGCAGCTGCGCTGGTACGTCGACGGGGTCCAGTTCCACTCGGTGAACGCGAGCCAGATGGACGCGTCCACCTGGAACGCGGCCACGGGCCACGGCCACTTCATCCTGCTGAACGTCGCGATGGGCGGGGCCTTCCCCGACCCGGTGGCGGGGTACAAGACTCCGACGGCCTCCACGGTCTCGGGCGTACCCATGCTGGTCGACTACGTCGCGGTCTACAGCTCCGGCGGCGGTAGCACCCAGCCCCCGACCTCTCCCCCGCCGACCGGGGGCACGGGCAGCGCCTACGGCACCCTCCAGGCCGAGTCGTACTCGCAGCAGTCCGGCACGACCGTCGAGACGACGGCGGACAGCGGCGGCGGCCAGAACCTCGCCTCGCTCGCGAACGGCGACTGGGCGCTCTACCCGGGCGTCGACTTCGGGACGACCACGGCCCGGCAGTTCAAGGCCCGGGTCGCCTCCGGGGCCGCGGGCGGCGTGAGCGGCCTGGTCGAGGTCCGGCTGGACAGCCGGAGCAACGCCCCGATCGGCAGCTTCTCCGTCGCCAACACCGGCGGCTGGCAGAGCTGGACGACGATCCCCGCGAACATCTCGGGCATCACCGGCAAGCACGACGTGTACCTGACGTTCAGCAGCGGCCAGCCGGCCGACTTCGTGAACGTCAACTGGTTCACCTTCAGCACCACCTGACACCCCACGCCGCCCGTGGCGTCCCCGGCCCGACCGGGGACGCCACGGGCGGCGCCCTGCGCCGCGACATGCGCGCCTGGAAGACCCGGTCCCGGGGACACAGCGGCGAGGACATCTCCTGGAAGGAGGGGCGTGCCTGACCCGCGGCCCCGGCTGCGCGTCCGCGCCTTCCGAGCGGGCCGCGGGCCGCGGGCCTGAGCCTCAGGCCAGGAACGCCGCGGAAACGAGGGCCAGGGCCCCACCGGCGGCTCCGGCACTCACGAGCAGGGCGAGCACGGCGTACGCCCTGAGGCAATCACCGGCGGGCCGCTCAAGGGAGGGCCCGGGCCGCCGGCCCTACCCGCCGACGGCTCCAGCGTGTCGTGGGGCGACCGCAAAGCCTCCGTGACGGCACGAGGGGCTCCTCTAAGCTCTGCGCATGACGGCCCGTCACGATGCCCTGGTCCAGCAGGAATCCGCACCCCCGTCGAACGCGCTGTGGCGCAACCGGGACTACGTGGGGTGGTGGGTCGGTGAGACGGTGTCGGGATTCGGTACCGCTCTGTCGGCCTTTGCGTATCCGCTTCTGATCGTCACAGCGACCGGATCCGCAGCCAGTGCGGGTATCGTCGGCTCGACCGTGAGCATCGGCGCCCTCACGACGATGCTGGTCGGCGGCTCGCTCGCCGACCGCCGTTCACGGCGCATGCTTCTCCTGGCAGGTTCCCTGCTGCAGGCTGTCGCGGTCGGCTCCGTCTGCTGGGCTGTGGCCTTCGACCATGTCAATGTCGCGTATGTCGCTGCGATCGGGCTGTTCCAGGGCTTTGTCGGGGGATTGACCTCCGGTGCGTCTCGTCCGGCCCTTCGGCGAATTGTGCCGCCAGAGCAGCTTCCGACGGCCTTCTCGCAGATGCAGGGTCGCGACATGGCGGTCAGACTGGCTGCGCCTCCTACCGGGGGCTTCCTGTTTTCCCTTGCGCGTTGGGTGCCGTTCCTCGGGGACGCCGTCTCCTTCCTTGTGAGTGCCCTGGGTGTGCTGTTGATCCGTCAGCCGCTGGGGCCGGACGTCAGGGAAGCGCGGAGGGAGTCCGTCGTGGCGAGCATCCGCACGGGACTCGCATACGTTCGCCGTGATGCCTATCTGCGGTTCCTGACGATCTACACCGCCACGTTCAACGCAGCGGTGGCCGGCATGTTCCTCCTGGTGATCGTGCTGGTCCGTGGTCACGGTGGCGGCCCGATGCTTGTGGGCTGGGTGAATTCGATCGGTGCTGTCGGAGGTCTCGCCGGAGCCGTCTTCGCAGGCCGTGTCACCAGGCGCTTCCACGGCCGTGCCATCGTGGTCCTGCTCTCGTGGGTCACCGTGGTGGTTTTCGCGGCGATCGGGGTCGTCCCGCTGCCGTGGCTGATAGGTGTGCTGGTGGCCGTGCTGCTGTTCCTGGTGTCGCCGATCAACGTCATCTTCGCCACGTACGAGACCCGGATGATCCCGGACGAACTCATGGGCCGGGTCAGCAGCGCGATCGACTTCGGCGCCTCCTCACTGCGATGGCTGGGCCCCCTCTCCGCGGGAATCCTGTCATCCGCGTTCGGCCCGACCACCGCGATGCTGCTCCTGACGGCAATGGTCGCCCTTGTGGCCGTGGGTACTCAAGTCGCCCGCGGACTGCGCGTGCTGGACGTTCCCATCGGTGATGTACGACCCGGCAGCGTCTGACGGCGGGCCCGTCCACCGATGAACGCACCTGCGACGAGCCGTCACCGTCATGGCTAGGGTGGGCGGCTCCACGGCGACCGACCGGGCGTCCGCGGAACCGGAGGAGGGGATCCGCGATGAGTGCTGGGTTCAGGGCGGCCTACGACCTCCGGTTGGGGGTGGCCCTGCTGCTGGTGGCGCTCAACGTGGGCGATGCGGCGGGCCGGCTTCACCGCTGTGCGGCGCGTCATCCGAGGGCCGGCGCCGTCCTCGCTCCCGTGGTGCTGAGGGCCGTGGGTGCCGTCTTCGGTGTGATCGGCACGACGATCGGCGCGGTCCGGCTGGTTCATGCCGCGGCATAGGTGCTGACCGCGACGCCCGTCACGCATGCTTCGGGCGCGCGATGAAGAGGGCCACGTCGTCGCGGTCGGCGTACCGCCCTGTGAACGGTCCGGAGCTCCGGCGCTACTCGCCGACGGCTCCGTCGATCGCCTCGCGCAGCAGATCGGCGTGGCCGTTGTGCCGTGCGTACTCCTCGATCATGTGGGTGAGCACGTAGCGAAGTGAGATCGTCTCCCCCCGAAACTCCACCGTGTCGTCGAGCGACCGGAAGGCGTCCGCAACAGCACGCGAGCGTTCGCACGCCTCACGCCACCATGCGAACGCCTCGTCGACGTCGGCGCCGTCCACATGGAATTCCCCGAAGACGCCATCGACCGCGGGCCACAGTGCCGCACGCCGCTCGTCGCTCAACACCGCGAACCAACTGCGTTCGACCTCCGCTGCATGCCTGACAAGGCCCAGCAGGGACAGGCCTGAAGTCGGCACCGCCTTCTCCTTCAGCTGGGCGCCGGTCAGCCCCTCGCACTTCATGGCCAGCGTGGCGCGTTGATAGTCGAGGAACGAGGTCAGCGACGAACGGTCGTCGCCCACCTTGGAAGGTGCCCTGCGCTGGTCATGACTCATTCGGCGATCATGACAAGGGATGGGTCCACCGAGCCACCTCGGTCCGGAGGACGGACATCACGCCCTCATCCCCCGTCCGCCGGGAGCAGGGCATTCGCAGCTCGCAGAGCGAAGCGGCCTCGAGGCGGAGTGGATCGGTCACGGACCCCACCGCGATGCGGGCCACCGCCACGCCCACACGCTCCGGGTCCGTGGTTGTCCTCGCCGTCACATCTGCGTGGTCTTGGTCGGGCACCGGCAGCCGAACGAGGTTGCTGAACACGTACTCGCCGTGCGCCTCGGAGAATCCATCGGCCCACACCTCGACGAACGGGCCTGCGACGAGTTCCACATGCCACCGGCTCGGTGGACCAGCGACCAGCTCCATGCCCGCAGGGTACGGACACACCTGACTCGGACCGCCGGCGCTCCGCGCGGTGGAGGCCGGGCCCGTCCGTGGTGAACCTGCCGTCGAGGTGGTGGACGCCGTCCGCACGGTCGGGGCGCTGCTCGCCCATGTCCGTGGCCGTCAGCGCGAGCCACCGTGAGGAGATGGCGCCCGTCACGCATCCTTCGGGCGCGCGATGAGGAGGGCCACGTCGTCGCGGTCGGCGGGGTGGCGCAGCGCGGCGAGGAGGCGGTCGCAGGTTTGCTCGACCGGTTCGTCGGGGGCGTCCAGGAGGCGGAGGAGGTCGTCGAGGCGCTCGTCGATGGCGCGGTCGCGGGTCTCGACCAGACCGTCGGTGTAGAGGACGAGGCGGTCGCCAGGGACGAGGTCGACGGTGGTGCTCTCGAAGGGCACGCCGCCGACCCCCAGGGGGGTGCCGGTGGGCAGTTCGAGCAGTTCCGGGCGCTTGCCGGCGCGGACGACGACCGGGGGCAGGTGGCCGGCGTTGGCGAGGTGGCAGACTCCGCGACCGGGGTCGTGGATCGCGTAGACGCAGGTCGCGATGTAGGGGTCCAGCCCGTGGGTGATCCGGTCGAGGTGGCCGAGGACCTGGGCGGGGTCGAGGTCGAGGCCCGCGAGGGTGGAGGTCGCGGTGCGCAGGCGTCCCATGGTGGTCGCCGCGGGGACGCCGCTGCCCATGACGTCGCCGATGACGAGGGCGACCCTGCCGTCGTCGAAGGGGATCACGTCGTACCAGTCGCCGCCCACCTCGCTGCTGGCCTGCGCCGCGCAGTAGCGGGCGGCGAGTTCGAGGCGGGGGTGGGCCGAGGGAAGTCGCGGGAGGAGGCTGCGCTGAAGGGTCTCGGCGGTGCTGCGCAGTTGCTGGTGGAGGCGGGCGTTGTCGATGGACACGGCGGCGCGGGAGGCCAGTTCGCAGGCGAGGGTCTGGTCGTCCTCGTCGAAGGGCTGCGGGGTGCGGGCCCGGGCCAGGCCGAGGACGCCGAGGATCCGGCCGCGGGCGATGAGCGGTACCGCCATGGCCGTGTGGACGCCCGCCCGGGCCAGCAGCGCGGCGGCGTCGGGGTCGCGGGCGATGTGCACCAGGCTCCGCTCGTCGGCGTGGGTGATCAGGCCGGGGCCGCCGGTGTCCAGGCACCGGGCGGCCAGGTGGTCGGGGCCGTAGGAGACGAGGCGGCCGGGCCGGCCGAAGGCCCCTGCCGCCTCACTGGCCTCGGTGCACTTGGAGGACAGTGCGCGGAAGCGGGGGCGGTCGTGGCCGGGCTCGCCGCCGTCGTCGCGCAGCGCGGAGTCGAGGACGTCGACGGCGGCGAAGTCGGCGAGTTCGGGGACGACGACGTCGGCGAGTTCCCGGGCGGTGTCCTCCACGTCCAGGGACGTGCCGATCCGGGCGGAGCTGTCGGCGATCACGGCGAGTCGCGCCCGGGCGCGGTCGGCCTCCTGGGCGGAACGGTGCCGGTCGGTGACGTCCACCACGGAGGTGGCGATGCCCAGGACGTGCCCGTTCCCGTCCTCCAGCCGGAAGTACGAAACCGACCAGGCGCGGTCGGTGGCGGGGTCCGCGGGCGTATGGCCGACGACGTACCGGTCGACGATCGGTGTGCCCGTCCGCAGGACCTGCCGGATCGCGTCCTCCGCCATGCGGAACCTGGCCCCGGGGAGCACCTCGCGGAAGGGGCGCCCGATGTGGTCGCCCTCGGCGAGGCCGTGCATCTCGGCGAGGGCGGGGTTGACGGAGAGGTAGCGCAGGTCGGTGTCGAGCACGGCGAGCCCGATCGGGGACTGGGAGACCAGCTGGAGGGAGAGGGCCAGGCCGCGTTCCAGGCGCTGCAGTACGGGCCGGTCGGTGGCGATCCCCAGCGCGTAGACGCGGCCGCGGCTGTCCGTGAGGCGGACGTTGCGGAACTCCGCCAGCCGGGTGCTGCCGTCCTTGTGGCGCACGGGGAACGCTCCCGACCAGCTGCGGCCGGTCTCCAGCACCTCCGCGAACAGCCTCATGGCGTCGCCGCGGTGCTCGGGCCGGACGAGCAGCGGCGCGGCGTACTGGCCGACGGCCTCGCCCGCGGTGTAGCCGAACAGTTGTTCCGCCTGCGGGCTCCACATGTCGATGCGCCCGTCCGACTCGAGCAGCACCGCGGCGACTCCCAGGAGGTCCATGAGTCCGCTGGGGCCGAGTGCCCTGGCCTCGAGCTGATCGGTCCCGAGCGGTGTCCGCGCTTCGCTCATCGCAGGCTCCCTCTTCGCCCGCCCCTGGCCGATCCCTTCCGCTTTCCCGTCCGTCCGCCTACCCCGGCTCCGGCGAGTGAGTCCTGCTCGTGGACGCCTCCGGCGGCCCTTGACGGCCAGGTTTCCCGGGCCCGCTCCCCGGGCAGGCGCCCATATCGCACAAGAAGCCCACAGAAGAGGGAAAAACCCATGGCTGCAGATTTCCCGGGCGGCCGCCGCGTCCTGGCGGTCGTCTCCAACTACGGGGTCGAGCAGGACGAGCTGGTCGTCCCCGTCGAGCACCTCCGTGACAAGGGCGCCGAGGTCACCGTCGCCGCGACGCGCCGCGACGCCGTACGCACCCTGGTCGGGGACAAGGATCCCGGCAAGGTCGTGGAGCCGGACACCACCCTCGACGAGGTGGACCCCACCGGTTTCGACCTGCTGCTCATCCCGGGCGGCACGATCAACGCCGACAACCTCCGCCTCCAGGGGAAGGCGATGGACGTCGTGCGCGCGTTCGCCTCGTCGGGGCGTCCGATCGCGGCGATCTGCCACGGCCCGTGGGCGCTCGTGGAGGCGGGCGTCGCGAAGGGGAAGACGGTGACCTCGTACGCCTCGGTGCGGACCGACCTGCTCAACGCGGGCGTCGCGTCCTGGGTCGACGAACCCGTGGTGAGCGACGCCTCCGCGGGGTACCCGCTGGTCACCTCGCGCACACCGGAGGACCTGGACGCATTCCTGGGCGAGGTCGACAAGCTCCTCGTGGGCTCCGCCGGCTCCTGAGCGCCGTCGCGGTCAGGGCTCGATGAGCCCGGCCCGGATCGCGTAGCGCGTGAGTTCCAGTCGGTCGCGCAGGCCGAGCTTCTGCAGGAGGTTGGCGCGGTGGCGCTCGACCGTCTTGACGCTGATGAACAGCAGGCCGGCGATCTCCTGGGACGTGTGGCCCTCGGCGACGAGCTTGAGGATCTCCTCCTCGCGTTCGGTGATGGCGCGGGCGGGCAGGGGCTCGCCCTGGCGGGCACGTTCGAGGTAGGTGCGGATCAGGGTGGTGACGGCGCCGGGGTAGATGAAGGGCTCGTCGCGCACGGCGGCCCTGCAGGCCTCGACCAGGTCGCGGTCGGCGACGGACTTCAGGACGTATCCGCTGGCCCCGGCCTTGAGGGCCTCGAAGAAGTACTGCTCGTTGTCCTACATGGTCAGGATCAGGATGCGCAGGTCCGGGCGGAGCCTGCTCAGTTCCCGCGCGGCCTGCAGGCCGGTCATGCGGGGCATGGCGATGTCCAGGACGGCCAGGTCGACCTGCTCCCCGCGGGCCTTGGCGACGGCCTCGGCGCCGTCACCGGCCTCGGCGACGACGGTCAGGTCGGGTTCGCCGTCGAGGATCAGCCGGACGCCCCGCCGAACCAGCGCGTGGTCGTCGGCGAGGAGGATCCGGGTGCGCGGCGGGGCGGTCATCGCGGGCCGTCCGCCGCCGGAGCGGGTACGTCCAGGCGGACGTCGGTGCCGCCGCCGGGGGCGGCACCGACCGCCAGGCGGGCGCCGATGAGCAGCGCGCGTTCGCGCATGCCGCGCATCCCGGAGCCCTCGGGGACCTCGCCGATGCCTTTGCCGTTGTCCCTGACCAGGAGCTCGGCCCCGCCTCCGGGAACGGCGCCCAGGTGGATCTCCACCCGGTCCGCGCCGGAGTGGCGGGCCGCGTTGGTGACCGCCTCCTGGGCGACCCGGTAGAGCACCAGCTCGGTCTCGTGGCCGAACGGGGGGAGCGCGGGCCCGAAGCGGTCCACGACCGTGAGCCCGGGGGCGGTGAACTCGCCGGCCAGGGCGCGCAGGGCACTGTGCAGGCCGAGTTCCTCCAGGACGCCGGGGCGCAGGCGGCGCGCGATGCGGCGGATCTCGTCGAGTCCGGCGCGGGTGGTCTCCTGCACCTGCCACAGGTCGTCCTGGAGGGGATCGGGGGCCAGGTCGGCGCTGTGTCCCAGTTGCAGCACGACGGCGGTGAGGGTCTGGCCGACCTCGTCGTGGAGTTCCTGGGCGATGCGCTGCCGTTCGTCCTCCTGGGCGGTCAGCACGCGGGCGCTGGTGGTGGCGCGCTCGGACTCCAGGCGGTCGAGCATGGTGTTGAAGGTCGTGATCAGGGCGGCCATCTCCCCCGATCCGGTGACGGCGGGGCGACCCCCAGGACGGAGCAGGTCGGCGGAGTTCATCGCCCGGCTCAGCCGCTGCAGCGGTGCGAGCCCGACCCGGAGCAGCAGGGCGTTGGCGACGAGCATGGCGACCAGTCCCACGCCCAGCACCAGCGCTTCGCCCAGCAGCACGGGGGTGGAGACCGTGACGGGGCCGAGCAGGAGCACCGTGGCGACGACCAGCACCGCGCCGTTCAGCAGGAAGATCCGCCAGTACAGCGACATGGTCCCGCCTTCCTCGGGGGCTTTCCTCCACTGTCCGCCGCCATCGCCGTGCCGTCCTGCGCGTGCCCTGCCGCGCTCCTCGTGCCGTGGGTGGTGGGTACCCGGGTCCCGCTTCCAGCCTGCGCCGGGCCGGGGGCCCGCCGCCATCGGGGCCGGCACCCATTTCCGCGCCCCGGGATTGGGTGCCGGCCCCGATGGTTCCGCGGGCGGGCGCGGGCGACGGTGGAGGGGACAGGGCCCACCCGGCTCCGGGAGGAGGACACCATGCCGTACCGGCACAAGGCCATCGAGGACATCGAGGCCGAGACCCGGCGCACCGACCCCCGCTTCGCCGAGGGGTTGCGCACCGGGCGCCCGTGCGCGCCGCGCGAGTACCGGCGGCGGCTGGGCTGGTTCCTGCTGGCGGTGGCGCTCGCCTGGATCCTCGTCGGCATCGTGCTCCCGCAGGGGTTGCTGATGGCGGCCGGACTGGTCCTGGCCGGAATCGCCGCGGGTGTCCTGGACCCCCGCCACGACACCGTGGGACGGGGGCGCAGGCGGACGTGATCCGGGCGCGGGGCGGACCGGACCGGGGGCCGGACGGGTGGCGGGCGGCTCCGAAGGTTGTTCGCGGGGCCCGCGTGTGGCGCCATCGCGCGCGGCTCCGGCGGGCTATTGTGACGCCGACCAATAAATTGCGCAAATCGTCACATTTTGGGAGCCCTACGTGATCGAAGGCATCGGCAGGCGCCGCTTTCTCGCCGCGGGGGCGGCCGTCGTCGGGGCGGGCGCGACGAGCAGGGCCTGGGCGGGTACACCGCTGGCCGATGTACCACCGGGCGGGATCCTGCGGAGCAAGGCTCGGCTCCCGCGCCCGTACCAGGTACCCCTGCCGGTCCCGCCGGTCCTGGAGCCCATGTTGCGGACCGCGACGACCGACTACTACCAGATGACCCAGCGCGCGGCGAAACTGGAGATCCTCCCGGGACTGCGCACCAACTGCTGGACGTACGACGGCCTCTTCCCCGGGCCCACGGTCGTCTCCCGCTCGGGGCGCCGCACTATCGTCACGCACCGCAACGAACTGCCCCAGCCGACCGTGGTCCACCTGCACGGCGGCCACACGCCCTCCGACAGCGACGGCTACCCGATCGACCTGACGATGCCCGTCGGCAGCAGCATGTCGTACGCCGACGCGATGGAGGGCATGCCGGAGATGCACGGCTCCGCCGGCCAGCTCAGCCACGGCCAGCGCAGCTACACGTATCCGATGCTGCAGCGCGCGGCGACGCTCTGGTACCACGACCACCGCATGGGCTACACCGGCCCGGCGGTGTACCGCGGACTGGCCGGGTTCCACCTCGTGACCGACGACGAGGAGGACCAGCTCGACCTGCCGCGCGGTTCCCGCGACATCCCGCTGCTGCTCGCGGACCGGGCGTTCGCCGAGAACGGGGCGCTGATGTACCCCGCGGTCGACTCCGGCATGCACAAGCCCGGCGTCGTGCACGCACATCACTTCGGCATGATGGGCGACGTCATCCTGGTCAACGGCGCCCCGTGGCCCGTGCACCGGGTCAAGCGGCAGCGCTACCGGCTGCGGTTCCTCAACGGCTGCAACGTACGGGACTTCCGCCTGGAGCTGGACCCTCCGCCGCCGGGCGGCAAGGGCCTGCTGCAGATCGGCAGCGACGGCGGACTGCTGGGCAGCCCGCTGGCCCACGACAGCCTGCGCATCGCCCCCGCCGAACGCTTCGACGTCATCGTGGACTTCGCCCGCTACCGGCCCGGTACCAAGGTGCGCCTGGTCAACCGGTTCGGCAGCGGCAGCACCGCGCAGGTCATGCGTTTCGACGTCTCGCCGTCGTCCCGGAAGCCGCACGACGACACCCACATCCCCAAGCGGCTGTCACGCCGCCCCGCCACCATCCTCGACCCCCGCAAGGCCGTGGCGCACCGGACCTTCGCGTTCCGGCACTCGCGCGACGGCTGGACGATCAACGGCCTGCCGTACAAGCCCGGCCGCTCGCTGGCCGACGTCAAGCTCGGCACGATCGAGATCTGGAAGTTCACCTCGGTGTTCTTCCATTCGGTGCACGTGCACCTGGACGCCTTCCGCGTGCTGTCCCGCAACGGCAAGAAGGCGGGCGCGTTCGACGCGGGCTGGAAGGACACGGTGGCGACGGGCCCGGGCGAGACCGTCGAGGTGGCGGTCCGCTTCACCGACTACGCGGGCAAGTTCATGATCCACTGCCACAACCTCGAGCACGAGGACATGGCGATGATGGCCGACTTCACCACGCGCTGAGGCACGGCGGCCCCGGCCCGGCGGTGTCCTAGGACGCGGCCGGGCCGGACGGCTGTCCGGGGGCGGTACCGCCGGGCGGGGGGCTCTCCCCTCCCGGCGGCCCGGGGGTGCCGGGGACCGGGCTCTGCGGAACGGGGCCCGTGCCGGGCGGCGGGGACTGCGGGGCGGTCCCGCCCTGTTCCCCCGTCGGTGCGGAGGGGCCCGTCGAACCGCCGCCCTCCTCCGGGGCGGCCGGTGAGCCACCCTGCGGCGACCCGGACGGGCCGCCGGAAGGCGCGTTCTGCGGGGGTGTGGTCCGCGTGTCGCCGGATGCCTTGCCGTCGCCGCTCTCGCGGGTGAACCACTCGCCGGTACCCGGGTCGCGGACCACGAACCTCTTCACCCGCTCGGTCGCCGGGGCCACCACCACCGTCCTCGACGGCTGGTAACCGGGCCACGCCCGGCCGACGGTCCTGGCGCCGTCCCTCTGTTCGACCGGCCCGGTCAGCGGATTGCCGCAGGCGCAGCGCACCCGGGGCATCCCCCGGTCGTCCACCAGGACCGCGGTCCCGGCCTGCAGCACCGACTGGAAGGCGGTGGGCCGGCGGTCGCGGTAGCCGTGGTTGGTGACCCGCGTGTCCGCGCGGAGCTGAAGCGGGGTCAGGCCGCGCAGGTACGCCGGGACGCCCGCGGGCGCGAGGCCCAGCACCGAGGCGAACGCCCTGCTCTTCGACGGGTCCGACGACAGGGCGCTGATCTGCTTCTCCACGTCGCAGCTGGCGGCGTCGCGCGTGCCGCCGTACAGACCGGGCATGCCGCCGCTGTAGACCTGCCGTACGGTGCCCCCCGTCGTCGAGGGGGTCGGCAGCGCCGGTGTCGCCGAGGGCGCGGCGGTCTCCTCGGCCGTCGACCCCGTGAACGGGTTCGGTCCCGCGCTGCCCGCCGTCTGCAGGAACAGCTCGCCCTGCTTCCCGCCCGAGACGCCGCCGGGCCGGGTGAACACCACGGCCAGCGCCACCGCCGCCACCACCACCGCGGTGATCGCGGCCACCTTGGGCACCGAGCGCCACCAGGGCCGTTCGTGTCCTCCGCCGTCCCCGCCGCCTTCTCCCCCGCCCCCTCCGCCGCCGTCGTCCGGTGGTCCACCCGGTGGCGGGGGCGGTCCGCCCACGACGACCGTCGGCGTCCGGCGCCGCCGTCCGGGCGAGTCCCGGTCCTGGCCGGACGGCCTCGCCTCGTCGGTCCCGTCCGGTCCGGACAGCGGGCCCGAGGGCGGGCCCTCGGGGCGGGCGAGCGAGGGCGGTAGAACGCTCACAGGGCTTTCCTCCACTCGTCCCGGGCCGGTACCCCGGCCGGACGCGTCGCCGGTCGCTTCAGAAGCCCCACCTGTTGACCATTGTGTGCGTCCCCCTCGCAGTCCCCGCAAGCCGACGCCCGCCGGGGACGGCGCGTCCGGACGCGCCCCGGGACGGGCCCTTGCGAGGGGTGCGCCGCCGCGTCTTCGGGGGGACCATGGAATCGCGTCGGCACGGGCGAGAGGGGACGGCGGACCGACCGGCCGGAACGGCAGGCGGAAGAGGCGCCCACCATGAGCGACACGGATCGGTACACGACCGGCCCGGAGCGGCTGGACGGGGTCTCGACGAGCCCGAGCGGGCTGATGGACCTCCTGGGTGTGGCCGCGGTGCTCCTGGAGGGCGACGGCCGGGTGGACATGTGGAGCCCGCAGGCCGAGGCGCTGTTCGGCTACACCGCGGAGGAGGCGGTCGGCCAGTACGCCGCCCACCTGCTGGTCCACGACACGCACCGCAAGCTCGTCATCGGGCTGTTCTCCGAGATCATGAAGACCGGCGAGAGCTGGGCGGGGTCCTTCCCGGTGCGCCGCAAGGACGGCAGCCGGCGGCTGGTGGAGTTCCGCAACATGCGGCTGATGGACAGCCTCGGCGACTACTACATCCTCGGGCTCGCCACCGACCAGTCCACCATGCGCGAGGTGGAGCAGGAGGTCGCCCTGTCCACGCGGCTGATCTCGCAGTCGCCGATCGGCATCGCCGTGCTGGACACCGACTTGCGGTACCTCAGCCTCAACCCCGCGCTCGCGCGGTTCCACGGCACCTCGGTCCAGGACCACCTGGGGCGCCCGTTCCGCAGCGTCCTCCCGGGCCCCGACTACCAGGCGGTGGAGGCGGAGATGCGGCAGGTGCTGGCGTCGGGGGTACCGATGGTCGACCGCTACACCGTCGGCCGTACCCCGTCCGACCCGCGCAGCGAGCACGCCTGGGCGGTGTCCCTCTACCGGCTGGAGGACCACCGCGGGCACGTGCTGGGCCTCGCCGAGGTCGTCGTCGACATCACCGAGCGGCACCGCGCGGCCGCGGAGGCCGACCGGGCCCGGCGGCGGCTGGCGGTGATCGCCGACGGCTCGGCCCGCATCGGCACCGCCCTGGAGGTCGAGCCGACGGTACGGGAACTCGTCGAGGTCGTCGTGCCCGACCTGGCGGACCTGGCGGCGGTCGACATCCTCGACAGCGTCCTGGACCAGCGCGCCCCCGCCGCCCGGCGGGACGCGCCCGTGTTCCGCTCCCTGGCGATCCGGGCCGCCTACGCCACGGAGGCGGCCCGTGCCGTCCCGGCCCCGGGCGAGGTCGTCACGTACCACGCGGACCACCTCTCCGCCCAGTGCGTGCGCACGCTCCGCCCGCACATGATCGCGCACGCGGGCCAGCACGACCTCGAGCGCATCACCCCCGACCCCGAGTCGGCGCGGCTCCTCGCCGACGCCGGTGTGCACTCGTGCATGGCGATCCCGCTCATCGCCCGCGGCGAGGTCCTGGGCGTGCTGGGCATGAGCCGGGCCCGTACGCACGCGTCCTTCGACGAGGACGACCTCACCCTCGCCTGCGAGCTGGCCGCGCGTGCGGCCGTGTGCATCGACAACGCCCGCTGGTACCAGCAGGTGCGCAACACCGCCGAGACCCTGCAGCGCAGCCTCCTCCCGGAGCCGCAGCCGTACCATCCCGGCCTGGAGGTCGCCGCCCGCTACCGGCCCGCGCAGGCCAGGAGCAAGGTGGGCGGCGACTGGTACGACGTCATCCCGCTCGACGACGAGCGGACCGCGCTGGTCGTCGGCGACGTCATGGGCAGCGGCATCGACGCCGCGACGACCATGGGCCGGCTGCGCACCGCCACCTCGACCCTGGCCGAGCTCGACCTGGACCCGGCCACGGTGCTGGGCCACCTCGACAAGATCACGCGCGGCCTCGACCCGTACATCGCGACGTGCGTGTACGCCCTGTACGACGCGCGCACGGCCGAGTGCCACCTGGCGACCGCCGGGCACCTGCCCCCGGTCCTGGTGCACGGCGACGGCTCCCCCGAACTGCTCGACCTGCCGACGGGGACGCCCCTGGGCGTCGGCGGCGTGCCGTTCGAGAGCACGAGCATCACGCTCGCGCCCGGGGACCGTCTCGTGCTGTACACCGACGGGCTCGTGGAGACCCGCGACGACCCGATCGACGAGCGCCTCGAACTGCTCCTGACCCTGCTCGGCACACCGGACGCCTCGGTGGAGGAGACCTGCGACCGGCTCCTGCGGGAGCTGAGGGGCGCCGACGACCACGACGACGTCGCCCTCCTGATCGCCCGCGCCGACCCGCACCGCCGGCCGCGGGGGCGCCTGTGATCAGGTGCCGCCGGGCGGGTGGTGACCGCGTCCCCGGGTGGGCTCGGCACCGGCAGGGTGGAATGCATGGGGTTCGGCCCCGGCGCACGCCCGGGCCGTACTGCCGCACGGAAAGGCGTGAGGGAATGGGACACGGCGGAAACGTGATCGCTGAGCTGCTGGCCGACCACCGCGAGGTCGAGGAGATCTTCGACCGCATGCAGTCGATGTCGACCGGCGACCCGGCGCTGCGGGAGCTGGTGGACGAGGTGACCATCGAGCTGGTGCGGCACTCGGTGGCGGAGGAGCAGTACCTCTACCCTGCCGTCCGCGAGCACGTCGAGGGTGGGGACCGCATCGCGGACAAGGAGATCGCGGACCACGCCAGGATCGAGGAACTGCTGAAGGAGCTGGAGCAGCTGCCACCGAACGACGGCCGGTTCCACCCCCTGCTGATGCGGCTGATGGACGAGGTCACCGCGCACGTCCAGGACGAGGAGGGCACGCTCTTCCCCGGACTCAGCAGCGCCTGCTCCCCCGAGGCCCTCGACGACCTGGGCGACAAGGTGCGCCGCGCCAAGTCCCTCGCCCCCACCCGGCCCCACCCGGCGGCACCGCACACCCCTCCCGCCAACAAGCTCCTCGCCCCGGGCGCGGGCCTCGTCGACCGGGCCCGCGACTTCGTGAGCGGCCGCGGCCGGTCCTGACCCCCGGCCGCAGGGGGGCGGCGCAGGGTCCCCGTTCCTCCGGGGGACCCTGCGCCGGGTCCTCGCCGGGAGCGGGCGTGATGCGGCTCATGTCGCAAAAGCACGGCTTTGCGTACGCTGGGCGCGCCGCGCGCCGGACGGGCGCGGCACCCACGCGCACGGAGGACGGTTCGTTCGGCATGCACAGTGAGTTCTCGTCGGTCATCGCCGCGGCCACCCGGTGGCTGCTGGCCGCCTATCCGGCGAACGGCGGAGCCCTCAGCCGTGCCCTCGCCGAAGCTCAGGCCCGCCAGGCCGCCATGGTCGCCGCCGCCCTGCGCTACCCGACGGCCGTGGACGCCGCCCTGCTCGGACTGCTGCCGCCCGGCGGCGCCGACCGCCTGGACCGGGTCGCCGGCGCCGGGGTCCTCGACGAGGACGCCGGGGACACCGAGGCCGGCTGGCGCACCTGGGTGGACGAGGTCGTCGTGAGCTGGGCGGCCTGCCTGCTCGCCGACCCGGAGCTGGCCGCCTCCGCGGTGACGGCCCTCGCGGCCACCGAACACGGCGCCTCCCTCGCCGGTGACGCCCTCCGGCTCACCCTTCCCGGCGCCCACGACCGCGCGGCTGCCGCCCTCCTGCGCCACCCGGACCTGGTGGCCCCGATAGCGGACCTGCACCGCGCGGAACTGACGGCACTGCTGGAGGCGGCGCCTCTCGACAGCTTCCCGGCGTAGCCACCGGTTCCCGCGGCCCCCGGCCCGACGCCCACGGACCGGGAGCGACATCCGCAGGTGTACGCGGTGTTTGTTCGGGAAAAGGCAGAAGATGCCTATACGTGATGCCGTGACCTGGTTGGCCCGCCGCAGCCGGGACCCGGTGGTCACCTTGACGGCGCGGGCCACCGTCGCCGCGACCATCTCGTATGTGATCGCCGTGCACGTCAGTAGCGAGTCTGCCCCGCTGACGGCGCCGCTCACCGCCCTGCTCGTCGTGCAGGTGACGCTCTACTCCACGCTCACCACCGGCATCCGCCGGGTGAACTCCGTGGTGGTCGGTGTCCTGATCGCCGTCGGGTTCAGCGCGCTGGTCGGCCTGACGTGGTGGAGCCTGGGGCTGATCATCCTCGCGGCGCTGGTCATCGGGCAGTTCGTGCGGGTCGAGGAGTTCGTCAACGAGGTGGCCATCAGCGCGATGCTGGTGCTCGGGGTGAGCCAGTTGACGGAGCAGGCATGGGACCGCGTGCTGGAGACACTCATCGGGGCAGGGGTGGGCCTGCTGCTCAACGTCCTGTTCGCACCGCCCGTGTGGGTGGGGACCGCCGGGGCGTCGATCGAGGACCTCGCCCGCCGTATGCGTCATCTCCTGCTGTGCTGCGCCGAGGAACTGGACTCCCCCGCCGCGGTGGAGCGTGCCGCGGCACGGCTGCACGAGGCGCGGCGACTGGACCAGGACGTCGCCGAGGTCGACACCGCGCTGCGCCGGGCCGAGGACAGCCTGCGGCTCAATCCCCGGGTCAGGGAAGCGCTGTTGTCCCGGGTGGTGCTGAGGACCGGTCTCGACACCCTGGAGATCTGCGTGGTGGTCCTGCGCGTCCTGGCGCGGTCGCTGACGGATCTCGCGAAGCGGCGCGGCGCGGACGAGCCGCTGTTCGACCGCGACGTGGCGGTCGCCCTGGAGGAGCTCTTCGCCCACCTCGGCGGGGCGCTCGTCAGCTTCGCCGTCCTGGTGACCACGCAGGTGAGCAGCAACGCCGAGGAGGCCGAGGGCCGGCTGGCCGCGGAGCTCGCGGCGGCCCGCGCGAGCCGCGAGAAGGCCGCGGACATGCTGCTCGACCGGGTGCGGCAGCATCCGGGGGCCTGGCAACTGCACGGGTCCCTGCTCGCCGAGGTGGACCGCATCCTGGACGAGCTGGCCCTGGAGCACCGTTCCCACCGGCTGATGGAGGAGCTGGACGAGGCCGCCCGGGCGCAGCAGGACCGCTTCGCCGTGCTGGCCAGGCTCCGGCTCGTGGCCCGCGGTGAACGCGTCCGGCGCCGTCGTCACGGGCGGGGCGCGTCCGGCGGGGAGACACGGACCGGTCCGCCGCCCGTGCCCTCGGGCGAGCATCGCGACGGAACC
>NZ_JBEXSX010000043.1:0-84047 GCF_040613835.1 Streptomyces sp. NPDC006207
AGCGTCGACGACGAAGGCCGCACCACCGTCCACGCCAGCGAGTACGCCACCGTCGACCGCTCCGGACGCCTCCAACTCCCCCGCGACTACACCCACGCCCTCGACATCCGCAACCGCGTCATGCTCGAACTCGAACCCGACCACATCGCCGTCCGCCCCGACCGCCCCGACGAGGAGACCGGCAACCCACCCGGTTCCTGACCGGACCTCACGTCAGCAGGCCTGCGGGCAGTCCCGTCTCGCGCACCGCGCCACCGCTCCCGGGCTCCACCCGGTGCAGGGTCGGCGGCGACCCGGGCGCCCACGAGAAGCCGCCGCCCAGCAGCACGATCCTTCTCTTCGCGGCCATACGGACATCTTTGACGGCCACTGGGCGGGCGACACCTCCTGCCCCGGACCGGCGCCGGAACGGCCATCGGCGCGGGCGGACCAACGACTCTGACGCGAAGCCCGACTCATGTCAATATGTATTCCTAATTTAGGAGAATCCCGGAACGCGGCGTGCCCAAAACCTTGACAGGCCCTTCCCGGCGGGTGCATGTTCGGCAACGTTGTCATCGCGATGGCAACGTTGTCATCGCCTCGATGATGCCAGGCCGCCTCCTCATTGAACATCCCTGAACGGAGCCGTTGTTCATGCCGGACCAGTCCTCCCTGCCCTCCCGACGCGCCGTACTCTCCACCGGCTCCACCCTCCTCGCGGGGTTCGGGCTCGGCATGGCCTTCCCCGCCGCCGCCACGGCACAGACGCGGTCCTCGAACCCGGCCGGTGCCCGGGGCGAACTCGCCGCGTACCGCCCGGTCACGGTGTCCTCCACCGACTACGCCCCCACACCGGCCGAGTTCGCCGTCGACGGCCTCGACCGGGTCGGCGTGCGGGGCTCCGGCTGGCGGGCCGCCGCCGGCGACCCCCAGTGGATAGCCGTCGACCTCCAGGCCCTGTGCGAGGTCGGGTCGGTGCGCCTCACCTTCGAGGCGACGGTCGACGACCCGCCGTTCACGCCCGGGACCGGTGGCAACCCCCGCGACAACACCACCGGCCAGGAGGTGCTGTCGAGTTGCGCGGTCGCCTTCGTGATCGAGACCTCGCGCGACGGGAAGTCGTGGACCGTCGCGCACCGCACCGACGACGGCAAGGGCGGGGTCGTGGAGATCGCCCTGCCCCGGCCCGTCACCGCCCGCTGGGTGCGGATGACGGTCACCAAGCGCTCCAACGCCAACCCTCTGGGCCTCAACGGCTTCCAGGTGTACGGCACCCCGCGCGGACACCGCCCCGAGGCCACCGGCTGGACCGACTGGGGCACCCACCACCGCACGCCCCCGGCCCTGGAGGTCGCCGACGACGGCACCGTGCCGCTGGAGTCCGGCTGGGACCTGACCATGGACGACTGGGCGGGCGGCAGCGCCGCGGAACTGTCCGCGCCCTCCGTGGACACCAGCGCCTGGCTGCCGGCCACCGTGCCCGGGACCGTCCTGTCCTCGCTCGTGGCCGAGGGCCACCTGCCCGACCCGGTCGCCGGCTTCGCCAACCTGCACATCCCCGAGGCCCTCTCCCGCCACTCCTGGTGGTACCGGCGCGAGTTCCGCCTGCCCAAGGGCCTGCGCACCGGGGCCGGGCGCCGCGTCTGGCTCGAGTTCGACGGGGTCAACCACGAGGCGGACATCTGGCTCAACGGCAAGCAGGCCGGCACCCTCACCTTCCCCTTCGCCCGGGCCGCCTACGACGTGACCGGGCTGCTGGCGGCGCAGGGCCCGCAGGCCCTCGCGGTGAAGATCAGCCCCATGCCGTTCCCGGGCAGCCCCGGCGACAAGGGCGCGGCCGGCCTCGCCTTCGTCGACGCCGGCGCGAACATAATGAACCGCAACTCGCCGACCTACCTGGCCTCCTCCGGCTGGGACTGGATGCCCGCGGTGCGCGACCGGGCCGCCGGCATCTGGAACCACGTACGGCTGCGCTCCACCGGCGACGCCGTCCTCGGCGACCCCCGTGTCGACACCGTCCTGCCGGACCTGCCCGACACCCGCACGGCCGAGGTGACCATCGTCGTACCGCTCCGCAACGCCGCCGGGGAGGCCAGGTCCGTCACCGTCACCGCCGCCTTCGACGGCGTGCGCGTGCAGCGGACGGTCACCGTGCCGGGGGGCGGCAGCACCGACGTCGTCTTCGACCCGGCCTCGGACCCGAAGCTGCGCCTGCGGAACCCGAAGCTGTGGTGGCCCAACGGCTACGGTGAGCCGGAACTGCACCGGCTCACCCTCACCGCCTCCGTGGCCGGGCAGGAGAGCGACCGGCGCACCACGCGCTTCGGCCTGCGCCAGTTCGGCTACGAGTACGACACCCCGCTCACCTTCCAGTCCGGCTCCGACGCCTACGCGCAGACGGTCACGTTCACCCGGCGGACCGCCCGCTACGTGCGGATCCTGTGCCGCACCCGGGCCACCGACTGGGGTTCGTCGATGTGGGCGCTGTCGGTGGCCGACAGCACCGTGCCCGACCTCGACCTCGCCCTGCACAAGGAGGCCACCTCCTCCTCCACCGACGACCCGAACAACCGCCCCGGCAACGTCACCGACGGGGACCCGGGCACCCGCTGGTCGTCGAAGTTCGAGGACGACCAGTGGGTCCAGGTCGACCTCGGCTCCGCGGTGTCCTTCGACCGCGTCGTCGTCACCTGGGAGCAGGCGTACGCCGAGACGTACACCGTCCAGGTCTCCGACGACGGCGACGACTGGACCGACGCCGCGTCCGTCGACAACGCCGCGGTCCCGCTGCCCTTCCAGACCTCGGGCGCGGCGAGCCTGCAGGACGTGGAGTTCGCCGCGACCACGGCCCGCTACCTCCGGATCCTCTGCCACACGCGCGCCACCAGCTGGGGCTCGTCGATGTGGGGCCTGTCGGTGGTCGACAGCGGCACGCCCGGCACCGACCTGGCGCTGCGCAAGGAGGCCACCGCCTCGTCCTCCGAGGGCGACGGCAGCGGTCCGGGCAACGCGGTGGACGGCAAGCCCGGCACCCGCTGGTCCTCGAAGTACGAGGACGAGCAGTGGATCCAGGTCGACCTGGGTTCCGCGGTGCGGTTCGACCGGGTCGTCATCACCTGGGAGCAGGCCTACGCCAGGACGTACACCGTCCAGGTCTCCGACGACGGCGACGAGTGGACCGACGTGAAGTCCGTCGACAACTCCACCGTGTCGCTCAAGATCAGCGTCAACGGCGTCCGGGTCTTCGCCCGCGGCGGCAACTGGGGCTGGGACGAACTGCTGCGCCGCATGCCCGCGGAGCGCATGGACGCGGCCGTGCGCATGCACCGCGACATGAACTTCACGATGATCCGCAACTGGGTCGGCAGCAGCAACCGCGAGGAGTTCTACGCCAGTTGCGACGAGCACGGTCTGCTGGTGTGGAACGACTTCCCCAACGCCTGGGCGATGGACCCGCCCAACCGCCAGGCCTTCCTCGACCTGGCGCGGGACACCGTGCGGCGCTACCGCATCCACCCCAGCGTCGTGGTGTGGTGCGGCGCCAACGAGGGCAACCCTCCGGGCCCGGTGGACGACGGGATGCGCTCCGCGGTCCGCGCGGAGGCCCCCGCCCTGCTCTACCAGAACAACTCGGCCGGCGGCATCGTCTCCGGCGGCGGCCCGTACGGCTGGGTCGAGCCCGAGCGGTACTACTCCGCGTCCACCTACGGCAGCGGCAGCTTCGGGTTCCACACCGAGATCGGCATGCCCGTCGTGTCGACCGCCGAGACCATGCGGCGCATGGCCGGCGACGAGCCCGAGTGGCCGGTCGGCGGCGTCTGGTACCACCACGACTGGAGCACCCGCGGCAACCAGGCCCCGCAGAACTACCGCGCGGCCATCGAGGGCCGGCTCGGCACCGCGGAGGACCTCGACGACTTCTGCCGCAAGGCGCAGTTCGTCAACTACGAGAACTTCCGCGCCATGTTCGAGGCCTGGAACGGCCGGCTGTGGGACGACGCCGGCGGCCTGATGCTGTGGATGTCGCACCCCGCCTGGTACAGCACGGTGTGGCAGACGTACGACTACGACTTCGACGTCAACGGCGCCTACTACGGGGTCCGCAAGGCCGCCGAGCCCGTCCACGTGCAGGCCGATCCCGTGACCGGGAAGGTCGTGGCGGTCAACCACACGCCCGCGGCTCTCGAGGGTGCGACGGTGTCCGCGCGGCTGCTCGACCTGTCCGGTCATCCGCTGTCCGCGGAGCGTCGCGGCACGGTGGACGTCGCGGCGTCCGCGAAGGCGGAGGCGTTCACCGTGGCGTGGACGGACGGCCTGCCGGACTTCCACCTGCTGAAGCTGCGACTGACGGACCGTCACGGCGACGTGCTGTCCGAGAACGTCTACTGGCGCTACCGCAAGCCCGAGCACATGCAGGCGCTCAACAAGGCCGCGCGGACCCGGGTCCTGGCCGACGTCACGGACACGGACCTCTCGGGCGACCGCCACGGGCTGACCGCGCGGCTGAGCAACCGGGGATCCACGGTCGCCGCCCTGGTCCGGCTCTCCCTGCTGGACTCCCGTGACGGGGACCGGGTGCTGCCCACCCTGTACAGCGACAACTACCTGTGGCTGCTCCCTGGTGAGAGCCGCGCGGTGACGCTGTCCTGGCCCGCCGGGGCGCTGCCGTCGAAGCGTCCCGAGCTGCGGGTCGACGGCTACAACGTGCCGCCGGTCACCGCGCAGCCGTAGCCCCCGTCGCCGCCGTGGCGGTCACCTGCCGGGTGACCGCCACGGCGATGCGGCGCGCCGGGAACCCGTCCCACATCGCGGACGTCTGACAGGAGGTGACGAATTCTCCAGCCCTGATGCGCCCGGCGCGGTTCGGCGACCTGGCGGCCATCGTGGACGTGCACACGCAGGCGCGTGCCGCGTACTACCAGGCGGGCGGCCTGCCCGGTTCCGAGATCGACAGCCCCGACGGGTGGGCGCGCCGCCGCGCGTCCTGGGCGCACGCCATCCAGTCGAGCGCGACGACGGTGCTGTGCGCCGTCGAGGACACCGAGGTGGTCGGCGTGGTGGCCATGGGGCCGCCCAAGGAGGGCGCGGAGGCCGCGCCGGCGTGCGGTGAGCTGCACTGGATCCACGTACGCCCCGACCGCTGGGGCCGCGGCGTCGGGGGGCGGTTGCACGCCGAGTTCGTCCGCTTCCTGCGGGACTCCTCCCTGGAGACGGGGCTGCTGGACGCCTGGGAGCGCAACAGCCGCGCCCTCGCCTTCTACACCCGCCACGGCTGGGTCCCGGAGGGCGGTCGCCGCCCCGGCCCCGGCGGCGCCGACTTCGTGCGTCTCCGTCTCGACCTGCGCGGCCGCGTGTCCGCCGCCGCGTCCGCGGGCAGTACCGTGCCGCTGGCCTGAGGGCGGCACCTGGCATCCTGTGCGGCATGCTGATCAAGGGGTATGACCACGGACCGCTGACGGCCGGTGAGCCGCTGACGGACCGGCCCGGCTTCTGGGCGAACCACCTCCTGGGGTGGTGCGAGGCCGGGCCGGACGGCGAGCGTCCCGAGCCGGAGTGGTTCGGTGACGACGGGGCCGACACCGACGCCCTGGCCGAGGTGCTGGACGACGAGCGGGCCTGGCCGGTCCTCAGAGTGCCCTTCGGGGACGGCCACTGCGTCGTCCTGGTCCACCGGAACCTCGACGGCGACGGCGGGCTGGACTTCCTGCTCACCCACCCCGGCTGGGTCCGCGCGGAGACCCTGTTCTCGTACGACGGCGACGCCTACGGCCCCGGTCTGCGGTGGCGCCAACTGGTGCACGTCGCCGACGCGGTGCCGGGTTCCGGCCCGGACGAGGGCCTGTCCGATCCCTCCGCCCGGCTGCTGCTCCTGCTGCCCGTGCTCGCCGACGGCCGGCGGCACGCCACGGAGGCCCTGCCGCGGATCGCCGCCGCGCTCACGGCGGTCGGCGCGCCGCAGGAGACGGCGGCGCTCGCGGCCCGGTGCCTCATCGGCGGTCCGGGGGACGGGATCTGGCACGACCCGGCGTGGGGCTCGCCGCTCAGCGGTGGCGGTTCCCGTACCGGGGAGGGCGAGGGGCGGCCGTACCCGGAGCCGTTGCCGGGCCTCGGCGTGACCGCCGCCCAGGGGGAACGACTCGCCCGCGCCCTCGGCGGGCACGGGGAGCCGTCCACCGGGGTCAGTGAGCCATGGACTTGACCCATTCCTCCACGGTGACGACGTCGGCCTGCCGCGGGAACACCTTCTCCGTGAGCACGCGGTGCACCTCCGGGTCGGCGTCCAGGCATCCGTCGGACAGGACGGTGAGGCCGTAGTCGAGGTCGGCCGCCTGGCGCAGCGTGGACAGGACCACGCCTGAGGTCGCGATGCCGGTCAGGACGAGGCTGTCGACGCCACGCGCCCTCAGGACGACGTCCAGGTCGCTGCCCGCGAAGGCGCTGACGCGCTTCTTGGTGACGACGACGCCGCCGGGGGCGGGCGCGACGTCGGGGTGGATCTCGGCGCCCGGGTCGCCCGCGGCGAAGCCGCCCGCCTGCGCGAGCGCGCCGAAGGTCTTGTTGCGGGGGCTGATCTCCGGATGTCCGGCGCGGAAGCCGATGACGACGTGGATGACGGGGACGTCCGCGGCACGCGCGGCGTCGATCGCGTCACGCACCCGGGACAGGTAGCCGGTGTCCCCGGTGAAACGGTCGGTGATGGCTCGCTGGACGTCCATCACGAGGAGTGCGCTGTGCGCCATTCTTGCTGTCCTTTGTCCGTGCCGTTCGGGTCGTTCGGGTCGTTCGCGTCGCCACCGGGACGGCTCGCCGCGGGGGTGTCGCGGCGGCCGCGCAGCGCCGAGGCGAGCGCGGCGATCAGGGCCATGACGGTGGCCGCGCCGAAGACGGTGACGAGTCCGTGGTGGAAGGGACCGGAGACGAGCGTGGGGAAGAAGGCCGTGCCGGTCAGGACGTGCACCTGGTGCTCGGGCAGGGTGCCGAGGACCCCGCTGGGCCCGAGCAGGTGGCCGATGGGGTTGTCGCCGAGGAAGGTGGCGAACAGGGTGCTCACCGGCGGCAGTCCGGCGACCTGCTCGGCGGTGCCGGCGGGCACGCCGTTCGCCCGCAGTCCGTCCGCGAGCGTCTGCGGCAGCGAGCCGGCCAGGCCGGCGATCATCAGCGAGAAGCACAGGCCGATGGAGAGCGCGGTACCGGAGTTCTGGAAGGTGGAGCGCATGCCGGAGGCGACGCCGCGCTGATCCGGCGCGACGCTGCCCATGATGGCCGAGGTGTTGGGGGCCGAGAACATGCCCTGCCCGATGCCGCTCACCAGCAGCAGTGCCGCGAAGGCGGGGTAGGGGAAGTCGACCGGGAGCGCGAGCAGGCCGACGAACGCGGCCGCCACGAGGACCAGTCCTGTGGTGGAGAACAGCCGGGCGCCGAAGCGGTCCGACAGGTACCCGGACACCGGCCCCGCCACGAGGAAGCCGACGGTCAGCGGCAGCATGAACAGGCCCGCCCACAGGGGCGTCTGCTCGAAGTCGTAGCCGCGCAGCGGCAGCCAGATGCCCTGCAGCCAGATGATGAGGGTGAACTGCAGGCCGCCGCGGGCGATCGCGGTCAGCAGCACCGCCAGGTTGCCGGCGGCGAACGCCCTGATGCGGAACAGGCCGAGCTGGAACATCGGTTCCGCGACCCGGGTCTCCGCGACGCAGAACGCCACGAGCAGCAGCACGCCCGCCGCCAGGCCGCCGAGCACCCAGGGGTTGGTCCAGCCCGTGGGGTGGCCGCCGTAGGGCTGGATGCCGTACGTGATGGCGGCGAGCAGGCCCCCGGCGCCTGCGGTGAAGGTGAGGTTGCCGATCCAGTCGACGCGCCCCGGCTTCCGTGCGCCGGTCTCCCGCAGGCTGCGGTACGACCAGACGGTGCCGACGACGCCGATGGGCACGCTCACCCAGAACACCGCGCGCCAGTCGATGGTGGCCAGCAGCCCGCCGGCGATCAGCCCGAGGAACTGGCCCGCGAGCGCGGTGATCTGGTTGATGCCCAGCGCCATGCCGCGTTGCCGGGTGGGGAAGGCGTCGGTGAGGATGGCCGCCGAGTTCGCGGTCAGCATCGACCCGCCGACGGCCTGCACGATCCGGAAGCCGATCAGCCACAGGGCTCCGCCCCCGCCCTTGAGCGGGTCGAGGGACAGGGCGAGCGAGGCGCAGGCGAAGATCGCGAAGCCCATGTTGTACATCCGGACCCGGCCGAACATGTCGCCCAGGCGGCCGAGCACGACCACCAGCACGGCGGAGACCAGCAGGTAGCCGAGGATCATCCAGAGCAGGTAGCCGATGTTGCCGGGGGCGAGCGGGTCGAGGCCGATCCCGCGGAAGATGGCCGGCAGGGAGATGATCACGATCGACGCGTCGATCGTCGCGATCAGCACGCCGAGCGTGGTGTTCGACAGCGCCACCCACTTATAGCGGCCGCCGGCGACGTCCGCGCTGGTCACAGCTGCTCCGCCAGCCGGTCCAGCAGCGGCAGCGCGTCGACGAGCTGCCGCCGCTCCTGCGGGGTGAACTGCCCGCCCAGCACGGCGGCCAGCCGCTGCACCGACTCCGACCGGCGGTCCGCGAGCACCTTCAGCCCCGCCTCCGTCACCGTCATCACGACGCGCCGCTTGTCCTTCGCGTCCGGCCTGCGGCTCACCAGCCCGCGTTCCTCCAGCCCGGCCAGCGTCGTCGCCATCGCCTGCGGGCGCACCCGCTCCAACTCGGCCAGCGACCCCGGAGAATCCGGGCCGTCCCGGTCCAGCCGGGCGATCACCGACACCTCCGACAGCGTCACGTCCCCCACGGCGTGCGCCTGGCGCAACCGCCGCGCGATCCGGCCCACGCTCAGCCGCAACGCGGCCCCGACCTCGGTCGGGTCACCCGCTTCGAGTGCCTTCGCATCCATGATTAGTAACAATAGATTAATCAATCTGATGTAACTATCGAGCTCCGGTCAAGACCGGACCAAGAGGCGGCGCCGGGACCGGGCGGGAGCGCCCGGGGACCCCCGCTTGCGGGGGGCACACAGGCAGCGCATAAGGTTAGGCTCGCCTAATGCTTCAAAGGTGAACCACGTACAGGAGCCTCCACATGTCTCTTCGGCGCCGCGGCACAGCCGCCGTCGCTGTCGCCATCGCCGCCGCGCTCTCCCTCGCGGCCTGCGGTGGATCCAGCAGCAACGGGAAGGAGGGCAGCGCAGCCGCCTCCGCGACCGCCGGGTCCAAGGACTCCAAGTCCGTCGCGCAGGGCGGCGAGGACTTCGGGGACGCCGCGGAGAAGACCGCGGCCATGGGCACCACCGCCAAGCCGGGCGAGTGGCCGCGCACCCTCACGCACGCCATGGGCAGCACCGTCCTCAAGGCGCAGCCGAAGCGCGTCGTCGTCCTGGACGTGGGCGAGCTCGATAACGTTGTCTCGCTCGGCATCAAGCCGGTCGGCCTCGCGCCCACCGAGGGCTCGCCGGAGCTCCCGTCCTACCTCAAGGGCGCCGCGGGCAAGCCCGCGAACATCGGCACCATCAACAGTCTCAACCTCGAGGCGATCGCCGCGCTCAAGCCGGACCTGATCCTGGGCAGCCAGTTGCGCGCCGCCGACTCCTACGACGAGCTGTCGCAGATCGCGCCGACCGTCTTCTCCATCCGCCCCGGCTTCACGTGGAAGGAGAACTACCTCCTCAACGCGGCCGCGCTGGACAAGACCGCGCAGGCCAAGGCGAACCTCGACGCGTACGCGAAGAAGGCGGAGGCACTCGGCACGAAGCTGGGCGCCGACAAGCCGACCGTGTCGATGGTGCGCTACATGCCCGAGGGCAAGATCCGCCTCTACGCGAACGACTCCTTCATCGGCACCATCCTCAAGGACGTCGGCATCCCGCGGCCGAAGAACCAGGACATCGAGGACCTGGCCGCCGAGATCAGCGCCGAGAACATCGACCAGGCCGACGCCGACTACATCTTCACCGGCGTCTACGGCGACCCCAAGGCCACCGAGAAGTCCAAGGCCCAGGGCAACCCGCTGTGGAAGAACCTGAACGCGGTCAAGGACGGCCACGCCTTCGACGTCCCGGACGAGACCTGGTACCTCGGGCTCGGCGTCACCGCGGCCAACGCGGTCCTCGACGACCTGGAGCAGCGCCTCACGGCGTGAGCCCGCGAGGCCACCGAGAGCCGTACGCCGGGCGCCAGCGGGCCGTCGTGCCCGCCGGCGCCCGGCGCGCGCCCGTACGACCCGCAATCCGCAACGCGGAACCCTGAAAGAGAGAGTGAGCGCGGCGCATGGCGCGACCGACCCGTCGCCGTATCGCCTGGCTGGTGGGGTGCGCGGTGATGCTGCTGATCGCCGTCCTGCTGAGCCTGGCCGTCGGCAGCCGACAGATCGCCCCCGGCGAGGTCATCCAGGCCCTGCTGCACGGCGGCACCAGTGACGACGCCCAAGTGGTGCGGGCGTTGCGCGTGCCGCGCACCGTCATAGGAGTGCTCGCCGGCGCCGCCCTCGCCGTCGCCGGGACCGTGATGCAGGGCGTCACCCGCAACCCGATCGCCGAACCCGGCATCCTGGGCGTCAGCCAGGGCGCGTCCGTCGGGGTGGTGTGCGCGATCGCGTTCCTCGGCGTGCACACCCTCACCGGGTACGTCTGGTTCGCCTTCGTGGGCGCGGCGGTCGCGGCCGTCGCCGTGTACGCCGTCGCCGCGGGCGGTTACCGCGGCGCCTCCCCCGTGAAGCTCGCGCTGGCGGGCGCCGCGATGAACGCCTTCCTCGCCTCCGTGGTCTCCGGGATCGTCACCACCGACGCCCACGCCCTGGACGAGTTCCGGTTCTGGCAGGTCGGCTCGATCAGCGGCCGCGGCAGCGACGTCATCGGCCAGATCTGGCCGTTCGTGGCGGCCGGACTGCTGCTGGTCGCGACGATGGCCCGGGGCCTGGACGCGCTCGCGCTCGGCGACGACGCCGCCAAGGGCCTCGGCCACAACGTGGCGCTGCTGCGCGTCCTGGGCGCGGTGGGGGCGACCGTGCTGACCGGCGCGGCCGTGGCCGCCGTGGGGCCGATCGCCTTCACCGGCCTGGCCGTTCCGCACATCGCCCGGGCCCTGGTCGGTGCGGCGCACCGCTGGGTGCTGCCGGTGGCCGCCCTCCTCGGTCCGGTGATGATCCTCGCCTCCGACGTGCTCGGCCGTATCGTCTTCCCGCCCTCGGAGGTACCGGTGGCCGTCATGACCGCCCTGCTCGGCGTGCCGTTCCTCATCGCGCTGGTGCGGCGCCGGACGGTGGTGGCCGCATGAGCCGCGCGACCGCGCCCACGACCTCGCCGACGCCCACGCCCACGCCCGCCCGGCTCTCCGTACGCCCGGCCGGGCACGCCCTGTTCCGTCCCGGGCGGGGCAGTTTCCTGGTCCACCGCCGGGCGGTCCTCGTCGCCGTCGTGCTCGCCGTGCTGCTGCTCGCGGCCGTCGTGCTCTACCTCTGCGTCGGCGAGTCCTTCGTCTCCCCGGCGGAGGTCGTCAACGTCCTCCTCGGCCGTCCCAGCCCCGACCAGCTCGTCGTCGGCACGCTGCGACTGCCCCGCCTGGTCGTGGGCCTGCTCGCCGGGGTCGCCTTCGGCGTCGCCGGGGCGCTGGTCCAGGCCGTCGCGCGCAACCCGCTGGCCAGCCCCGACGTCATCGGCGTGACCCACGGCGCGGGCGCCGCGACGGTCGCCGCGATGAGCTTCGGCCTCGCCTCGCACACCGCGCTCCCGTACGTGTCGATCGCGGGCGGGCTGGCGGCCGCGCTGCTCGTCTACGTCTTCGCCTGGCGCCGCGGGCTCCACGCGTCGCGCTTCGTCCTCGTCGGGATCGGCGTCTCGGTCGCCCTGGGCTCGCTCACGCAACTCTTCCTCACCAAGGGCGACTTCCTCGTCGCGCAGCAGGCCAAGGTCTGGCTGACGGGCTCGCTCAACAGCCGCGGCTACGACCAGGCCGCTCCCCTGGCGACGGTGCTGCTCCTGGCGATCCCCGCGGCGCTCTGGGCGGCCAGGGCCCAGCGCGGCACCTCCTTCGACGACGACACCGCCTTGGCCCTCGGCATCCGGCTGGACCGGGTACGGCTCGGCCTGACCGCGCTCGGCATCGTCCTGGCCTCGGTGGCGACGGGGGCCACGGGACCGGTCGACTTCGTCGCCCTCCTCGCCCCGCAGATCGCCCGGCGGCTGACCCGTACGGCGCAGATCCCGCTGCTGTCCTCGGCGCTGACCGGCGCGCTCGTGGTCGTCGTCGCCGACCTGCTGGCCCGGCGCCTGTTCTCCCCCGTCGAACTCCCCGTCGGCGTCCTCACCGCAGCGGTGGGCGCCCCCTACCTGATGTGGCTGATCGCCCGCACCCGCAGCCGTTCCGGAGGCACCACCTCATGAGCCGTACCAGCCGACTCACCGCCCGGGAGCTGACCCTGGCGTACGAGGACCGCACCGTCGTCGACGGCCTGGACCTGGAGGTCCCGGACGGGCGGGTCACCGTCATCGTCGGCCCCAACGCCTGCGGCAAGTCCACGCTGCTGCGCGCGCTGGGCCGGCTGCTCAAGCCGCGCTCCGGCACGGTCCTGCTGGACGGCACCGAACTCGCCCGCATCCCCGGCCGGCAGATCGCCCGGGCGATCGGCGTCCTGCCGCAGAGCCCCACGCCGCCGGACGGCATCACCGTCGCCGACCTCGTGGCGCGCGGACGCCAGCCGCACCAGAAGTGGTGGCAGCAGTGGTCCGAGGCCGACGAACGCGCCGTAGCGGAGGCGCTGGAGCACACCGGCACCGCCGACCTCGCGGACCGGCCGGTCGACGAGCTGTCGGGCGGGCAGCGCCAGCGGGTGTGGATCGCCATGGCCCTCGCCCAGGAGACCGACCTGCTCCTGCTGGACGAGCCGACCACGTACCTCGACATCGCCCACCAGGTGGAGGTGCTGGACCTGGTCCGCCGCCTCAACCACGGGCGCGGACGCACGGTCGTCGCCGTGCTCCACGACCTCAACCAGGCCGCCCGCTACGCCGACCACCTCATCGCCATGAAGGCCGGCCGGATCGTCGCCCAGGGGCCGCCCCGCGACATCGTCACGGCGGACCTCGTCCACGAGGTCTTCGGCCTCACGTCGGTCATCGTCCCCGACCCGGTCACGGGCAGCCCCCTCGTCGTCCCGGGAGTCCCCTGGCAACCTGCCGCGGCGGAGTGACCCCTCCCCCGTCGCACGGCACGGCGGAGGCCGACGGCCTCCGCCATACTGCCCGGGTGACCGCACCGACCGGCCCCGTGATCCTCTTCGACGACGACTTCCACATGTACGTCCTCAGGGACGTCGCCCACGCGGAGGCCTACTGGGAGATGCCGGACGAGTACACCTGCGGATTCGACGCGCAGGCACGCCCTCTGGGCATGGCGGGCGAACCCCATCGGGTCACCCTCAAACTCACCGGCGCCGCACCCGCCGAGACGGCACTGCGCCGCCTCGTCGCCGACCATTACCGGCGCTTCCTCCCCCGCGAGGCCCCGCCACAGGCGGCGGACCTGGCGGAGTTCGTGGCGGCACTGCCCCGCGACGGCGGCTGAAGCGGCACCCGGCCGGGCGAACGTCAGCGCGGCGGCGGCAGGGGCTCCTCCTCGAACCGGGCGTCACTGGGTCCGTCGGTGCGCCCCTGTTCCTGGGCCGGCCCGGGTCGGACAGCGCGGTCTGGGAGCATCGGGCCATGAGCGGAACCCACCTGAGCGTCAAGGACGTCGTCGTCGACTGTGCGGATCCGGAGCGGCTGGCCGCGTTCTGGGGCGAGTTGCTGGGGCGGGCGGTCGTGGCGCGGATCGGCCCGTACGTGTGGCTCGCGCGGGGCGAGGGGCCGGGCCTGGGCTTCCAGCGGACCGAGGAGCCCAAGTCCGGGAAGAACCGGGTCCACTTCGACGTGGCCTCGCCAGATCCGGGGGCGGAGCGGGCGCGGATCGAGGCGCTGGGCGGGCGGATGCTCGAGGAGTACACCGAGGGCGGGTTCCTGGTCATGGCCGACCCCGAGGGGAACGAATTCTGCGTCGTCCCCGAGGGGCCGTTCGAGCTCGACGACGAGGGACGCGCGAGCTACCTCCGCGACGGCGGCTGACCAGGGCGAGGCCCCGCAGCGATGTGCCGCATGACTTCCGGCGGCGGCCGCGGGCGGCGCGGAACCGCCGCCCGGCGGACCGGGGCGCGCTCTCAGCTCGTGGCGGGCAGCGCGGCGACGAGGAGGTCCCGCAGCGGCTCGCGTTCCGTGGGGAGTCCCGCGGCCCGCAGCCAGGAGACGCGGTTGGCCATGGTGCCCCAGCAGGCGTCCTGGCCGACCAGGGCCTCCAGGAAGGCACGTTGGGCCTCCGTCAGCGGCCGGCCGGGGGCGTACGGGGTCGGGAAGGCGCACGCGAGGAGCGGGCCCCACTCACTGTCGACGGTGTGCTGGTGGTACTTCGGCACCAGCGCGAGGGCGGCCGGGAGGACCTCGTCGAAGTGCCGGGCGCGGTCGAGCAGTCCGCGCAGCAGGGTGAAGCGGAACCAGCCGTCGAACTGGGGCAGCGGCTCGTCGAACCACTCGTCGGCGGCCGTGGGGTCCGCGAGCGCGTCGAGCAGCGCCGGCACGGCCTCGGAGCCGGAGGTGCCCAGCGCGGCGCAGGCGCGCACCGCCGGGTCGGGATCCGCCAGGAAGCCGCCGGTGTCATGCCCCCAGGCTCGCAGCGACAGGAGGGCGCCCGCCCGCTCGCGGCGGTCTCCGTCGGCCCGGGCGATCCGCTCCAGGCGTTCGGCCGCGGCCGGTACGCGGTCGGCGAGTTCGGGCGCCCGCAGCAGATGCGTCACCGCGCCGAGGGCCGCCTCCCTGACGGTGGCGTCCGCGTCGTCCAGCCAGGGCACGACCGCGCCGAACAGTTGCGGCCGGACGGCACGGCACGCCTCGATCGCCGCGATCTCCTCGGCCCAGTCCTCCTCGCCGTCCTCCTCTGCCTCCTCGTCCTCCTCGTCCTCCTCGTCCGCCGCGGAGTCGGCGAGTTCGCCCAGCCATTCCAGGAGCGCGGCACGCAGCGGCCGGACCCGGTCGTCCCAGGAGAAGTAGCTCTCGTGAACGGCGAGCGTGCGGGGGTCGCCCAGGATGCCCGCGACGAACAGCGCGGCGGGCGCGGTGGCGGAGTATAACGAACCCTGGTGCAGGACGGACATCTCCAGCCGGCCGAGCGACTCCGCCTGCACCTCCGGGTCGTCGTGCAGGAGCCCGAGCAGGTCGTCCGGGGTGCCGTCCGCGGGTCCGTAGGCGTGGGCGAGGGCTGCCCAGTCGGTCGCCGGCAACAGGGCGGCGGGTTCGGGCAGGGCGGTGGCGGCGTCTTCGTTCGCGGACATGGCGGCAGTCTGCCGCAGAGGTCCGACAACGGCCGCGCACATCAGGCGAATCCGGCCCTTTCACCCGTGTTCGCGCGTTAACTGTGGGGCGGCAGTGAGCGATGTGGGGAGGGGGGAGTACATTGCGGCTGCCATTGGCATCGGAATTCACCACAGCCTGGAGAACTTGTGACCGCATCCCCCCGCCGTGCCTGGTACCGCCCCGGCACCCTGATAGCAGCCGCCGCGACCGGTGTCATCGGTCTCGGCCTGTGCGCCACCCCGGCGTCCGCCCACACGCCCAACTGGAGGGCGGACTGCCACACGGTGGAACTCCACCTGAAGGCGTACAACGGGCGCGTCACGAACACCGTGACGGTCACCGCGGACGGCAAGGAACTTCTGAAGACCACGGAGTTCGGTTCGTCCTTCGACTGGACCCACGAAGTGCCGGCCCACACCGCCGACGTGCACCTGCACCTCAGCGTGGTGGCCGGGGACGGCAAGCAGTTCTCGAAGGAGGACGACTTGACCGTTCCGGCGTGCCAGGACCAGAGCACGCCCACGCCCACGCCGACGGAGACGAAGACCACCGAGTCTCCCAAGCCCAGCGAGACGCCCAGCGAGTCGGCCAGCACGGCCCCCTCCGCTGCGCCCTCCACCCCGTCCACCGACGAGTCCCCGGCCGGCGACCTCGCCGAGACCGGCGCCTCCAGCTCCACCCCGCTGATCGCGGGCGGTGCGGCCGTCGCGCTGCTCGCCGGCGGCGGTCTGCTCTTCGCGAACCGCAAGCGTCGCGCCGCGGCCCGTCACTGACCCCCGGTCGCTGACGGCGGTGCGGTGACGCGCCGTGCATGACACAAGGGTGCCGGACCGTGCTCCGTACGGTCCGGCACCCGTCTTTTTGCGCCCCGAGGCGGTCGCCCCGCGTCAGGCCACGGGCCCCGGCGCGGCGGAGGCCTCGAACTCCCCCTTGCGCAGCCGGTACACCTGCAGCCGCAGGTCGTAGTACTTCTCGGTCTCCCCGACCCATTCCATGCCGACGCTGCGGGCCGTGGCGGCGCCGCGGTCGTTCCGCGGGCGGACCACGGCGAAGAGTTCGTCGACGCCCGACGCGAAGGCGTACCCGGCCAGGGCGCGCCCGGCCTCGGTAGCCAGGCCCCTGCCCCAGTAGGGGTGGGCGAGCTGCCAGCCGATCTCGAGGTCGACGCCGTAGGGCGGGAGCGGCAGGACGGCGGCTCCGCCGACGAGTTCTCCGCTCTCGCGCAGTTCGATCGCCCAGCGCCCGGCCGGCCGTTCGAGGGCGGCGCCGCCCTCCTCCCAGGAGCGCAGCAGTTCCCGCATGGACGCGACGTCGGGCTGCCGGGTCATCGCCGGAGCGAGCCAGCGCGTCACGTCGTCCGCCCCGTAGACGGCCAGCGCCGCTTCGGCGTCGTCGCCGCGCCATGGCCTCAGGACGAGCCGGGGGGTGACGATCCGGGTTTCCTCGTTGCCCTTCGCGCGCTGCGCCGTGGCCGTACCAGTCATCTGCGTCTTCCGTCCCTGTCGCGGGCTCCGCCGGCCGTACGTCCGGCGGAGGCCCGAAGTCCCCTGTGCCCCTGCACAACACCAGGAGGCCGCCGTCACTTCCCGCCCCGCTCCCACCTAACCCTCATCACTCGCTTGACAGGTTACCTCGATCCTGTTTCGATGTAACCATCGAAGTGAATCTAAGGGGTTAGACATGGTCACCGTGCACCACCGCTACGCCGAGGTCCAGGGGCACCGGCTCTTCTACCGGGAGGCGGGCCCGGCCGACGCCCCCGTCCTCGTGCTCCTCCACGGCTTCCCGACCAGCTCGTTCATGTTCCGCGAGCTGATCCCGCGGCTCGCCGGCCGCTACCGCGTCATCGCGCCCGACCACCTCGGCTTCGGATTCTCCGACGCCCCCGCCGCCGACGCGTTCGCGTACTCCTTCGACGCCCTCGCCGGACTCACCAAGGGCCTGCTCGACCGGCTGGGCGTCACGCGCTACGCGCTCTACGTCCAGGACTACGGAGCGCCGATCGGCTGGCGCCTCGCGCTGGGCGACCCCGGGGCCGTCACCGCGATCGTCACCCAGAACGGCAACGGCTACGAGGCGGGGTTCATCGAGGAGTTCTGGAAGGACGTCCACGCCTACCAGCGCGAGCAGACCCCCGAGACCGAGGCGGGCGTCCGTGTGGCACTGAGCCTCGAGGGCATCAAGTGGCAGTACGTCACGGGAGTGGCGGACGGGACCACCGTCAGTCCCGACACCTGGCACCACGACTTCCAGCTGGTCTCCCGGCCCGGGAACGACCTCGTGCAGCTCACGCTCTTCCGTGACTACGCGTCGAACCTCCCGCTCTACCCGCGCCTGCACGAGTACCTGCGCACCCACCCCGTGCCCGTGCTCGCGGTCTGGGGCGAGAACGACCCCATCTTCGGGCCCGACGGCGCCCGGGCCTTCGCCAAGGACGCGCAGCGGGCGGAGGTGCACCTCCTCGACGGCGGCCACTTCCTCCTGGAGACGCACGTCGAGCCCGTCGCGGAGCTGATCCTGGGCTTCCTCGACAAGGCCGGGCTGCCCCGCTGAGTTCCCGCATCCCCCACCCCACCGCCGTACGACGATTGCGAGGGCCATGACCCGCCACACCGGCTTCCACGAGGGCGAACTCGCCGTCCAGCGACGTGCCGGCGTCGCACACGAGGCCGCGCGCCTGCGGGGCATGCTCGACCCGCCGCACCTCGGCGGCGGCGTGGCCCACTTCCTCGCCGAGCGGGACCTGGCCGTGCTCGGCGCGCACGACGAGGACGGACGCCTGTGGGTCTCCCCGCTGACGGGGACCCCGGGCTTCCTCTCCACCCGGGGCGACCTCATACGGGTCGCCGCCCGTCCGCGTACGGGCGACCCCCTCGCCGTGCTCCCCGTCGGCGGGGCCGCGGCCCTGATCGTGATCGACTTCGCGATCCGCCGCCGGCTGCGTCTCAACGGCACCCTCGCCGCGGCCGACGACGCCGGCTTTGAGCTCGCCGTCGACCAGGCGTACGGGAACTGCCCCCAGTACATCCAGCAGCGCCTGCTCGGCCCGGCGCCGGCGGACGCCCCCGACGGCGAGGACACGCCCACGACCGGGGCGCGGCCGGCCAACCGGCTCGACGCGGCGCAGGCGGCCCTGGTGGGTCGCGCCGACACTTTCTTCCTGGGCACCGCCCACCCCGAACACGGCGCCGACGTCTCCCACCGGGGCGGCCCGCCCGGATTCGTCCGGACGGCGCCCGACGGCAGCCTGTGGTGGCCGGACTACCCCGGCAACAACATGTTCAACAGCCTCGGCAACCTGGCCGGCGACCCCGCCGCGGCCCTGCTCTTCGTCGACTTCGCCGCCGGGACGACGTTGCAGCTGTCCGGCACCGCGGTCGTCGACTGGACCGCGCCCGGTGCCGCCGGCGACGACGGGGGCACCGGCCGCCGGGTCCGCTTCACCCCGCGGCACGTCGCCACCGGGCGGGTCCCGGTCCGGGCGGACGCCGTCCTGCCCTACCGGCTCAACCCGCCGCTCACCGCCTGACCGGGATCAGCCGCCCGTCACCGCGGCCAGCAGTCCGCGGAAGTCCTCCTCGCAGGCCGGGCAGCCGCGCAGGTGCACCGCGACACCGGGGTACTGCCGCTCCGGTGCCGCGTCCGCCAGGAACAGCTCCAGGTAGACGTCCATCAGGTCCAGCGCCGCGTCGCAGCCGGGGTCCAGGGGGTCGGTCCGCAGGAGGTCGTCAAGGCCCTGCCAGTCGTTCATGAGCGCCTCGCTGTCGTCAGGGGCAGATGTCCATTGGCTGCGAGCCGGGCACGGAGCTTACGCCGCGCGTCGAACATCGTCTTGTAGAGCGCGTTGCGGTTCGTCCCGAGTTCCGCGGCGAGCGTGTCGGCGTCCACGCCGTTGACCGCGAGCGCGGTGAACACCGTGCGCTGGCGCTCGGTGAGCTCCTCGTCGACGGCCTCACGCAGGGCGTCCACGAGTTCACGGGCCTCGCTCTGCCGGACGGGGTCGATGCCGAGCCGGTCGGGGAGCCGCTCCCACGCCTCGGGGTCGAGCTGCACGCCGGCCGTCCGCCAGAAGTGACGGCCGAGCTTGCTGGACACCTCGTTCATGACGAACTTGTACGCCCAGGTCGTGAAGCGGCTGTCACCGCGGAAATCGCCGATCTTCCGGGTGATCGACAGCAGCGCGTCGGCCGCGGCCTGGTGGGCGATGTCGTCCAGCTCCGGCCCGGTGATGCCGTGCCGCGACCCACGCCGGTTCAGCTCGGCGTAGGCGATCCGCAACAGCAGCGCGTGCAGCCGGCCGGTCGCCTCCTCGTACGCCTCACCGTCCGCCGAGAGCGCCCGCACCCACTGCGCGGACTCCGCGTCGAGGGACCGGCCTCCCCGGGCCCCGTCACCGGCCCGGCCGTCGTGTTCTGCGGAACCCATGCAGTGATCCTAGGCGCGGCCGCCCGCCCCCACCTCCACGGCGGCGCCCCCGGGGCCCCGCGGAAAACCGGTCGTTCCCGGCAGGTAAGACCCGCGCGTTCCCCGTCACCAATGGGCGTACGGAAAAGAGAGCCGCGAGCAAGGAGGGACCGTGACCGGCTACCGCAGGAACCCGGAGGCCGTCTCGCGACTGTCACCGGAGCAGTACCGCGTGACGCAGGAGAACGGCACCGAGCGCGCCTTCACGGGCGCCTACCTGGACAACAAGGAGCCCGGGATCTACGTGGACGTGGTCTCGGGGGAGCCGCTGTTCGCCTCGGTCGACAAGTACGACAGCGGCAGCGGGTGGCCGAGCTTCACCCGGCCGCTGGACCGCACCACCGTCGTGGAGCGGCCCGACCCCGCTTACGGCCGGCTGGCCACCGAGGTCCGCTCGGCGACGGGCGACAGCCACCTGGGGCACGTCTTCCCCGACGGCCCCCGGCAGGCGGGCGGCCTGCGGTACTGCATCAATTCCGCCTCACTGCGCTTCATCCACGCCGATGACCTGGAGCGGGAAGGTTACGGGGCCTACCTCGGGTTGTTCGACAATGGTGACAGGACCGATTCGGAGGATTGACATGGCAGGACAGACACAGAGGGCCGTGCTCGCGGGCGGGTGCTTCTGGGGCATGCAGGACCTGATCCGCAAGCAGCCCGGCGTCGTCGCGACCCGCGTCGGCTACTCGGGCGGCGACGTGCCCAACGCGACCTACCGCAACCACGGCACGCACGCCGAGGCGATCGAGATCCTCTTCGACCCCGAGAGGACGGACTACCGGGCACTGCTGGAGTTCTTCTTCCAGGTCCACGACCCGACCACGAAGAACCGCCAGGGCAACGACATCGGCATGAGCTACCGCTCGGCGATCTACTACGTGGACGACGAGCAGAAGCGTGTCGCGGAGGACACCATCGCCGACGTCGAGGCCTCGGGCCTGTGGCCCGGCAAGGTCGTCACCGAGGTCGAGCCCGTCGGGCCCTTCTGGGAGGCCGAACCCGAGCACCAGGACTACCTGGAGCGCTACCCGGAGGGCTACACCTGCCACTTCCCGCGGCCGAACTGGCGGCTGCCGGCCCGCACGAAGGGCTGACCGACCCCGTCGCGCCGCCCTGGTGACGGGCTCGGGCGGCGCGGCGGCCCGACACGGCCCGGGGCCTCAGCGGCTCCGGGCCGCCGTCGTACGTTCAGTCGGCGGCGGTGGCGCGGGCGCGACGGTGGTGGCGCCGGGCCTTCATCCGGTTGCCGCAGGCGGCCATGGAGCACCAGCGGGCGGTGTTGGCCTTGCTGCGGTCGAGCAGGAACAGCCGGCACTCCTCGTTGGCGCAGGGCCGCAGGCGTCCGGGCCTGCCCTCCTGGAGCGCGCCCCAGACCGTGACGGCCCGCACGGCCGGCCTGCGGTCCGCCGGGGCCTCCAGCTCCCAGTCGATGCCGTGCGCGGTCACCCGCGGCACCCGGACGACCCCGGTGAGCAGCTTCTGGAGGTCGCCGGGCTCACCGTCCCCGCGCGCGACGCGCTGCAGCACCTCGCGCGCCGCCAGGAGGTGGCGCAGCTCCTGCGCCGTGCCGGCTCCGCCGTGGGCGCGCAGCCAGCGGCGGCCGGCGTCCGGGCCGGCCAGCTCGTCCGCCTGGGTCCCGTCGACGACCGGCGTCGTGTTGAGCAGCTCCAGCAGGAAGTCGTCGTCCGTGGTGTCGGCCGTCATGCTCGGCGCCCCCATTCCCGGGTAACCCTTCATTGCGTGTTTGAAGGTTACACCTCCGGGCACGGCGGGCGCCGCCCGGCTCATGAGTGCGTGCCCGCTGGAGCGGCCGTGAACTGCGGCTGGAGGCCCCGATCGAACGCGCGTCGCCCTACCGACCGTCCCGACGGGCCAGGAGGGTCAGCGGTCGAGACCGGCGAGGCCGTCGCCGAGGACGCTCGCGCCCAGGAGCAGCAGCACGACCACCAGGATCGCCGTGCTGTTGGCGACCATGAACCGCCGCAGGCCGTCCAGGACGCGGGACGCGCGCTCCCCGCCGGCCAGGTGCAGGAGCACCGCGCCGAGCACGACGCAGGAACCGACGAGGACGAAGGCGACCACGGCGAGGGCGAGGTCCGTGCCCTGCGCGCCGGTCTCCGCGATCGACGCGGCGGCCGAGGCCGTCAGGACGAGGTTCTTCGGGTTCGCCGCCGACAGCAGGAGGCCGAGCAGCAGCGCGCGTGCGGCGCTCGCCTCGTCCAGCGACCTCGTCCAGCCCGGCGCCTGCGCCTCGTCACCGTTCCTCGGGCGCCGCCACCACTTGCGCGCGCCGAGGACGAGGAGCGCGCTGCCGGCGCACACCCGTCCCCAGTCGGCGACCGCCGAGGAGGGGCTGTGGGGGTCGTGGGCGCCGCCGAACGCCATGGCGACGACGGCGGCCACGGCGACGAGTCCGGCGATCCATCCGGCCGCGAAGAGCGGGCCGTTGCGCCGGCCTTCGCCTCCTCCCAGGATCATGACGACGCCGATCACGGGGAACGGGCTGAGTGCCACCGCGAGGGCCGCGGGCAGCACGGCCCCGATAGCCTGGCCGAGCACCGTTCCCCTTCCGTCCCGCACACCCGGCCGCTCCGGGTGCCTTTGGCTGATCGCGCGGTTCGCCGCGCCGTCAGAGCGCCCGCAGGTCACCGCCGTCGACGGGCAGCATCACGCCGGTCGGGACGGCCGGTCCCCTGGCCCGATCGGTGTCGATGTGCGCCGGCAGCAGGCCGTTCACCCTGGTGCCGGATCCGCCGAGTTCGTCGGCGAGCGTCTTGGCCACCATGGCCAGCCCGGGCCCGTTGGAGACGGCCAGCCCGGGGATCGGTTCGCGGACCGACGAGGACAGGACGAAGGCGAGGGAGCCTTCGCCGGTGAACGCGTTCGCGGCGGCCCGGGCGATGCGCACCGCGCCCAGGAACGTGGACTCGAAGGCATCCCGCCACACCTGGTCCGCGACGTCCATCACGGCGCCGGCGGGCGGCCCGCCGGCGCTGGCTAGGGCGCCGTCCAGCCGGCCGACGTGCCGCAGCGCCGCGCCCACGAACTCGTCGGCGGAGCCCGGGTCGGCGTTGTCCGCGACCACGCCGATGACGCGGGCGTCACCGCCCAGGTCCCGGGCCGCGTCCGCGACGGAGGCGGCGCTGCGTCCGGTGACCACCCTGGCGCCCTCGGCGGTCAGCACCTCCGCCACGGCCCGGCCGAGTCCCCGGCTGCCGCCGGTCAGCAGGTGGACGTGGTCCCGGCATCCCAGATCCATGACGGCGTTCCGTTCCTCGCGCCTCAGAGGGTGATCTTCTGGGGCCGGGTGGTCACCACGATGACGGAGGTGACTCCGGACTCCAGGGCGGCCGTGAACTCCTTCTCCAGCTCCGCCGTGCTCGCCACCTCGACGGCACGGCAGCCGAAGCCCCGCGCCACGGACACGATGTCCAGTCCCGGGAGGTCGAGTCCGGGCACGCCCGGGGTCCGCTCCAGGTCGGCGAAGGACTTCAGGATCGAGTACTCCCCGTTGCGCATCGCGACGTACACGACGGGCAGCCCCTGCTGCACCGCGGTCCACAGCCCCTGCACCGAGTACTGGAAGGAACCGTCCCCGATCAGGCCCACGACCGGACGTCTGACCCCGCGGTCCCGGTCGCCGAGGGCGATGCCGACGGCGGCCGGCAGGGCCCAGCCGATGCCGCCGCTCGCGGTGGCGAAGAAGGACCCGGGCTCCACGGTGGGCAGCCACTCGGCGTGCTCGGCCATGGTCGAGGTGGACTCGTTGACGAAGACGGCGTGCTCCGGGCGGACCTCGCCGAGGGCGGCGTAGACCTCGGCGGGCGTCGGCGGGCTGCTCGGGGTCTGCGGCAGCTGCCGTGGGCGCGGCATGGGCTCGGGCCGCTCGCGGTCGCCGCCGTCGGCGACCTCCTCGGTGAGGAGTTCGATCGCCATCCGGGCGTCGCCCAGGAGGCTGTCGCCGACGCGGGCGGCCGCAGCGACCGCCGGGTCGCTCGTGATGTGCAGCAGTTCGGTCCCCGGCGGCAGGATCTCGCCGGGCACGTACGGGTAGTACCGGAAGACCTCGGCCCCGATGACGACCACCAGGTCGTGGCCGGTGAGCCGTTCGCCGATGGCCCGCACCGACATGCCGAGCGGGCCCCGGTAGAGGGGGTGGTCCTCGGGGAACGACGCGCGGTCCGCGAGCGGCGGGCTGTAGACCGCCGCCTTCAGCCGCTCGGCCAGCGCCACGGCGGCCTGCCATCCGCCGGCGCGGTCCACCTCGGGCCCGAAGACCAGGGCGGGACGCCGGCTCGCGGTGATGCGCGCGGCGAAGCGCCGCAGGCGCTCCGGGTCCGGCGCGTACGCCGTGCTGACGTCGCGCAGGACGGCGGGGCCGGCCAGCGGCCGGTTCCAGTCGTCGAGCGGGATGGACAGGAACACCGGCCCCGCGGGCGGCTGCAGGGCCGCGGCGTAGGCGCGCATGAAGGCCTCGGGCACGTCCTGCGCGCGCGCCGGCTCGTACGACCACTTCACCCACGGCTTGGGCAGGGTCGTCGCCTCGCGGTTGCCCAGGTAGGGCTCGCCGATGACCAGTTCGCGGTGCTGCTGGCCCGCGGTGACGATCAGCGGGGTGTACCCGTGGTACGCGGCGACCAGGTTGCCGACGCTGTTGCCGAGCCCGGCCGACGAGTGCACGTTCACCAGCGCCGGGCGGCGGGTGGTCTGGGCGTAGGCGTCCGCCATGGCGATGACGGAGGCCTCCTGGAGGGCCAGGACGTAGGTGAAGTCGTCCGGGAAGTCCTGGAGGAACGTCTCCTCGGTGGATCCCGGGTTGCCGAAGACCGTCGTCAGCCGCAGTGACCGCAGCAGGTCGTAGGTCACCGATTGGACGGTGGATCGCTCGCTCATGGTGCGCAGTGCTCCCAGGGGCCCGGTGGACGCCGAGGCGGACGGTATCCGCCGGTCGCGGGGTGTCACCTGTCGCGACACACAGTGACGTTAGACGCTCGCACCGCACCCGCCCAGCACATCGGACGTGCCGCGCGGTGCGATCATCCCAACGGGCGGCGCGGGCGAACGGGCCCCAGTGGGGGCCCGCCTCAGGGGTTCGGCAGCTCCTGCTCGGCCCAGATCGTCGTGCCCGACTCCTCGTACCGCGTGTCCCAGTGCCGCGTGAGGGAGGCGACGATGAACAGACCGCGTCCGCCCTCGTCCTGCAGGCGGGCGTGGCGCAGGTACGGCGCGGTGTCGGCGTCGTCGTGCACCTCGACGGTGAGCCCCCGGTCGAGGATGAGCCGCAGCCGGATGGGGCCCTTCGCGTGCCGGATGACGTTGGTGGCGAGTTCACTGACGGCCAGGTCGGTGACCGGGGCGTGGTTCTCCAGCCCCCACTGCGCCAGCCGGCCGTGCGCGGCGCGGCGGGCCTCGCGGACGGAGGGCGCCTCGGCGGGGAAGGTCCAGCTGGAGACAGGGTCGGGGGCGATGGTCCGGGTCCTGGCCAGCAGCAGGGCGGCGCCGTCCTGCGGGGTCGCACCGCGCAGCACCTTGTAGACGATCTCGTCGCACACCTCCTCGGGGGCGGCCCCGGGGGCGTGTGCCTCGGCCCGGCGCAGGGCCCGCACGGAGGGCACGGCGACGGCGAACCGCCCGCCGGCGAGCGCCAGTGAGCACTCCAGGAGGGCGACGGACTCCTCGTGGTGGCCCAGGAACAGGTGTCCCAGGCCCACTCTGCGCAGCGGCTCGGGTCGGTCGAGAGGGATGCGCCCGGAGTCGTCCCGGGTGATCAGGTGCTCCACGCCGTCCCGCCTCCGTCCCCCGCCCGGCCGAGGGTCAGGAGTCCGCCGTGGCGCCGTGCCCGAGGTACAGGGCTGCGCCGGCGTCCCGGTCCGAGGCGGTGAGGTAGGCCCAGCCCAGGGGGTTCCAGCGCAGACGGCGCACCTCGACGCCGTCGATCACGGCGTTCCCCCGCGCCGCGCACTCGTACGCGTCCGCGGCGCGCAGCATGGCGGTCCGCACGGCGTCCTCCGCGTCGGCGGCCTCGCCGACCACGTAGTAGTGGCTGCGCACGGCACCCCGGGCCGTGCTGAACCGCAATCCCACGAACCATCGGTCCTCGGGGGCGGTGACGGTGGCAAGCATCGGCACTGCTCTCCTCATCCGCGGTCTCCGTGGCGTCCGTCTCCGGACCACCACCCGTCGATCCGTTGGAACAGCGGGCGCGGCGCCCTCCATCGCAGGTCGGGGAGGCCCCGGTGAACCTGGGAACCGCGGTACCACCCCCAGGGGCACGGGCAGCGCTCAGGCCCCGTCGGCGGGCCGGTACCGGACCGCGCACGTGAAGACACCGGAGCCGGACCGCTCGCACTCGACGTACGCAGCGGTCCCGGTCTCGGCGGCGGGGGGACGCCAGGGCATCACGGCCTCGCCCGCGAGCAGCGCGTCCAGGGTCTGCAACCGGGGGTCGCGCAGGGTGGGGTGGTGCTCGTAGCCGGCCGCACCGAGGGCCATGGCGACGGCCATGCCGAGCAGGTTGACCTCGGTCGGCTGCTCGGGCGGTGCCGAGCCCTCCGTCGGGTGGAGGCGGATGCCCTCGTCGGGCACCTCGATCACGCGGGCGGCGTAGCGCTCGGTCATGGGCGGGGTGGTCTCCTTCCGGTGCGGTGGCGCGAGGTCATCCCCCGCTGGGACCGAAACGCTCGGTGCGGATCCGGTCCGGGGAGTGGCCCAGGGCCACCAGCAGGCCCGCGGCCGTCTCGACGAAGCCGGTGGGGCCGCACACGTAGCAGGTGGGCTCGAAGTCCGCGGGCCAGCCCCATTCGGCCAGGTCGCGCGCCTGGAGCCGGCCCGCGGGGCGGGTCCCGCCGTCCGGCGCCGAGCGGGTGTGGACGTACGTCGTGTCGAGACCGGGCTCGCCCCGGTCCAGTTCGGCCGCGTAGAACCGGTCCCCGGGCGTGCGCACGGAGTACAGCAGCCGGAACGGCGCGCGGCTGCCCGCCGCGGCGCGGGCGCGGACCATCGCCATGAGCGGGACGAGCCCGGAGCCGCCCGCGACCAGCAGGACCGGTTCGGTCTGCTCGGGGCGCCAGACGAACCAGCCGCCGACGGGGCCGCGGATCTCGACGGCGTCGCCGACGGCGAGGTCGTCGGTCAGGTAGGGCGAGACCTCGCCGTCCTCGACGCGCTGGACGGTCAGTTCGATCCGGTCGCCGTCGGGCGCGGACGCCAGGGAGTAGCTGCGCTGGGTGCTGTAGCCGTCCTCCGCGGTGAGCCGGACGTCGAGGTGCTGTCCGGGCAGGTGGCCGGGCCAGCCGGGCACGTCGAACACGAGGGTCCACGCCGCCTCGGACTCGGCGCGCCGCTCCACCAGTTCGGCGGCCTGCCAGCGCAGACGGTCGCCTAGTCGCCTTGGTACCGCTGTTCGCGCCATGGGTCTCCGTAGTCGTGGTAGCCGACGCTCTCCCAGAAGCCCGGCTCGTCGTCCAGGAGCAGCCGGATGCCGCGGACCCACTTCGCCGACTTCCACAGGTACAGGTGCGGGACCAGCAGCCGGGCGGGGCCGCCGTGCTCCGGGGCGAGCTCGTCACCGTCGTACTCGTGGGCGATCCACGCCTGCCCGTCGAGGAGGTCCTCCAGGGGCAGGTTGGTGGTGTAGCCGCCGTAGGAGTGAACCAGCGCGTACTCGGCGGCGGTCTCGACGTCGGCGAGCAGCACGTCCAGGGAGACGCCCCGCCAGTGGGTGCCGAACTTCGACCACTTGGTCACGCAGTGCAGGTCGACGGTCGGCGTCTCGGCCGGCAGTGCCATGAGTTCCGCCCAGTCCCACCGGTGGCGGGTGCCGTCCTCGGTGGTGACGGTGAACTCCCAGTCGTCCCGGGTGATCCGCGGGGTGGGTCCTGCGGACATGACGGGGAAGTCGAAGGTCTCGTACTGTCCCGGCGGGAGTTCGTTGCCCGATGTGGGGCGCCGGCCGTGGAATCCCCGCGAGATGATGGGCATGCCGCGCCGTCCTTCCTCTCCTCGCCGCCCCGCAGTCGTGGTGCGGAACCCCAGCATCGCGGACCGGGGGAATCCGGTCCACCGGAGCCCCGGGCGGGCGCGGCCCCGGTCGGTCGTGACCGGGGCCGCGCCGTCACTGGGGGTCAGGCGACCGGCCGGGGCGGCTCGACCACCAGGGAGGAGTCGCCGCCGCGGACCCGCTCCAGCACGCCGGCGGTGGCCTCGTGGGGGGCGCCGAGCGGTACGGCGCTGACCTCGTTCAGCCGCGTGTACTGCTCCGGGGTGAGCTGCACGTCGAGTGCGCCGAGGTAGTCCTCGAGCTGGGCGGTGTTGCGCGGGCCGATGATCGGCACGAAGGACGTCGCGGCGCGGGCGCCCCGCTCGCGCAGCCAGGCCACGGACACCTGCGCCGGAGTGGCCGCGGTCTCCTTGGCGATGTCCAGGACGGTGTCGACGACCGCGGTCTTCTGGGCGGACGACTCGGTGTGGATCAGCGTCTTCAGGTCGCTGAGCCGGCCCTCGTCGCCGCCGCGGTACTTGCCGGTGAGCAGGCCGCCGCCGAGCGGGGACCACAGGGCGGCGCCCAGCCCGAGGCTCTCGGCCATCGGCAGCACCTCGCGGTCCGCGGTGCGCTCCACGAGGCTGTACTCGACCTGGATGCCGGCGACGGGGGCCCAGTTCTTCAGCTCGGCGAGGGTGACGGCGCGGGAGACGCGCCAGGCGGGGAAGTTCGACAGCGCGGCGTGCAGGATCTTGCCGGAGCTCACCAGGTCGTCCAGGCCGCGCAGGATCTCCTCGATCGGCGTCAGGTCGTCCGGGAAGTGGACCCAGTACAGGTCGATGTAGTCGGTGCCGAGGCGCTTCAGGCTCGCGTCCACCGAGTGGATCATGTTCTTGCGGCTGTTGCCGGTCCTGGAGATGTCCACCTGCGGTGTCGAGGCGACGCTGAACTTGCTGGCGACGACGAAGTGGTCGCGGTCGGCGGCGATGAAGCGGCCGAGCAGTTCCTCCGACTCGCCGAACTGGTAGTTGTCGGCGGTGTCGAGGAAGGTGCCGCCGGCCTCGGCGAACCTGTCGAACATCCGGCGGGACTCGTCCGGGTCGGCGCCGGCGCCCCAGCGGGTGCCGAAGTTGCCGGTGCCGAGGGCGTACTCCGAGACGCGCAGTCCGGTCCGGTGTCCGAAGGTCGTGTAACGCATCAGTTCTCCTTGACGGGGTGGTGCTGTCGTGGGGGGTGATGTGCGGTGTTCCGCGGGGGTCGTCACTGGGGGGTCAGTGGCGGGTGGTCACTGGGGAGTGGTCGCGGGCGGTGTCAACTCCGTTGGCGCGTCACGGGGCGCGGCGCGCGGCCGCCGGGCCACCGGGGGCGGGCGCCCGCACGACGGCGGTGCCGCCGGCGGGGTCCGAGGGGGTACGGGTCATGGGTCTGTCTCCGGGGAAGAGGCACGGTCGCGCCGTACGCGGGCCGGGCGGCCCGGTCGACGGGGACAACAGGGGGCGCCGCGGCACTGCGGCAGGAAGCGGAGGCGTGCGCGGGGACACGGCCCGCGTCCGCGGGACGAAGCGGCGCGAGGGTCCGCCGAGCCCCTAAGTAAACCGATCGGTCTCCTTACGCGCTCCACCGTAACAGCCGTTTCCGGTGAAGTAAAACGATCGGTATCCTTAACGGCATGAGCGACGCACCCTCCCCCGTACGCCGGCGCAGTGGCCGAGGCGCCCGGGAGCGGATCCTCAAGGCGGCGACGGAGCTGTTCACCGCCCAGGGGGTCAACGCGACCGGGATGGACCAGCTGACCACCGTCGCCAACGTGTCGAAGCGCACCCTGTACACGCACTTCGCGAGCAAGGACGACCTCGTCCAGGCCTATCTGCGCGAACTCGAGGACGGCCTGCTCCCCGCCGAGGTGATCCCCGGCGAGCCCTGCCCGGACCCGCGGGAGCAACTCCTGGCGATCTTCGACTGGCCGCCGGGGCGGACGGACGGACCGCTGCGCGGCTGCCCCTTCCTGAACGCCGCCGTCGAGGTGCCCGACCCCGACCACCCGGTGCACCTGCTGGTGGCCGCCTACAAGAGGGAGTTCGCCCGCAGGCTGACGGCCCTGGCACGGGTGGCGGGGGCCCACGACCCCGAGGCGCTCGGCGAACGGCTCGCCCTGCTCTACGACGGCGCCGTCGCCCGCAGTACCGCGCTGAACGCCACCGGGCCGGGCGCCCACGCCCGCGCCATCGCCGTCGCGCTCGTGGACGCCGCGATCGACTGAGCGCCCCGCGCCCCGGCCGTCCCGGCGCCTCAGCGCAGCCGTGTCGCCGCGCGGCGCCGGTCCGACAGCACCTCGCGGGCGGCCCGCGTGCCCGAGGCCAGCGCGCCCTGGAGCGACCCGGTAGCCCGGTGGTCGCCGCACACGTGGCGCCCCGGCGCGAAGCGGGTGGTGCGGGTCATCGGGTGCGGTGCCGGCATCGCGGGCAGCGCCTCGCGCACGGTGCAGCGGTGCAGCGGCTCCCAGGCGGAGGCGTCCGTGCCGTACGCGTCCGACAGCGCCGCGGTCAGGGCGGGCTCGTCGGCGGGGCCCGGCGCGCCGAGCACGGAGGTCGCCACCAGGGCGCGGCCGTCCGGGGACAGTCCGGGCTGCACTTCGGTGAGGACCACGGTGTTGAGGAAGCGACGGCGTTCGTCCACCATCAGCGTCGGTTCGGCGAGCGGCGACCGGTCGGCGGCGTGGTAGTACGTCGTCACGGTCCGCGTCGGCGGGACGGTGAGACCGGGCAGCAGCCGTGCGGCCGCCCCCGGTCCGGTGGCCACCACCACGACGGGCGCGGTGACGTCCGTGCCGTCCTCCAGCAGCACCCCGTCGCCGGTCAGTTCGCGCACCGGGGCCTCGGTGCGGACGGTGTCCCCGGGAAGTCGCCCGGCGAGCTGGACGGGCACGGCACCGATCCCCTCGGCGGGCAGGGCGAGGGTGCCCCGCAGCATGCTGCGCCACACGAAGTGGAAGAAGCGGCTGGAGGTCTCCAGTTCGTCCTCCAGGAAGACCCCCGACAGGAACGGCCGGAACAGGGTCTCCACCAGCTCGGCCGAGATGCCCGCCGCGGCCAGCGCGGTGAGCGTCGTGGTGTCCGCGCCCGCGCGCAGCCTTCCCGCGGGCAGCGCCATGTCACGGGCGCTCAGGACCGCCAGCGCCGCCAGGTCCCGTCCCGACGCGAGCCGTCCCGGCAGCAGGTCGGCGGTCGCGTACGGCGGGCGGGTCGGGTCGGCGAAGCGCAGTCGCCCGCCGGAGGTGTGCACCAGGACGCCGGGGGTGAACGGCCGCAGCCGCAGCGGCTCCAGCTCCAGGCGCCGCTTCACCTGGGGGTAGGAGGTGTTGAAGACCTGGAAGCCGCGGTCGAGGAGGAAGCCGCGGTGCCGGTCGGTGCGCATCCGGCCGCCGACTCCGTCCGAGGCCTCAAGGACCCGCACCGTCAGGCCCGCCACGGCGAGGTCCGCCGCGCACGCCAGCCCGGCGGCGCCCGCCCCGACCACGATCACGTCACAGCGGCCACCGCGCTCCTGCTGCATGGATCCGGTGCCTTTCCTCCGTGTACACCCCGATACGGGCCGGCTTTCCGTACGCTACGCGGACGCCCGGGTGCCGCCCCTGCAACACACCGCCGAACGGGCCGCACGGCGGCGGACCGATGAGTCCGCGCCGTGGCGGGAGTCCTCTCCGTGACGGCGTACGAGGGAAGGTGGAGCGATGGAGCAGCGGTTGCACGACATCCTGCAGGCGTTCGTGGACGACGGATCGGTGCCGGGGGCCGTGGGCCTGGTGGCGCGCGGCGACCGGGTCGAGGTGGCGGCCGCGGGGACCCTCGCCGTCGGGGACCCCACCCCCATGACCAGGGACTCGCTCTTCCGCATCGCCTCGATCACCAAACCGGTCGTCGCGGCGGCGGTCATGATGCTCGTCGACGACGGACGGATCGCCCTGTCGGACCCCGTCGCGGCATGGCTGCCCGAACTGGCCGAACCGATGGTCATCCGCACCCCGGCCGGTCCGCTCGACGACGTGGTGCCGGCCGCGGCGCCCATCACCGTCCTCGACCTGCTGGCCTCGCGCGCGGGCTACGGCTTCCCCGCGGACTTCTCCCTGCCCGCGCTCGCCCCGCTGTTCGGCGAGCTCAAGCAGGGCCCGCCGCGGCCGCAGCAGGTCATGGCACCGGACGCCTGGATGGCGACGCTGGCCGGGATCCCCCTGCTGCACCAGCCGGGCGAGGCCTGGCTCTACAACACCTGCTCCGACATCCAGGGCGTCCTGGTCGCCCGGGTGTCGGGCCGCCCGCTGGACGAGTTCCTGTCCGAGCGGATCTTCGAGCCGCTCGGCATGACCGACACCGGTTTCGCCGTGCCGCGTGCCGGCCTCGGCCGCTTCACCGCCTTCTACCGCCCGGATCCGCAGGGAGGGCTGGAGTTGGTGGACGCCCCGGACGGGCAGTGGAGCACCCCTCCGGCGTTCCCGTCCGGCGCGAGCGGCCTGGTGTCGACCGCCGGCGACTGGTACGCCTTCGGCCGGATGCTCCTCGCCGAAGGCACCGCGGGCGGCCGCCGGCTGCTGTCGGCGCAGTCCGTACGGCTGATGACCACCGACCACCTGCCGCCCGCCGAACGCGACGCGAGCGCGGTCTTCCTGGAGGGGCAGGGCTGGGGCTTCGGCGGTTCGGTGGACGTCGCGGCCGTCGCCCCGTGGAACGTACCGGGACGCTACGGCTGGATCGGCGGCACCGGCACGGCGGCGCACATCACGCCGTCCACGGACACCGTGACGGTGCTGCTCACGCAGGTCGAACTGACCGGCCCGGCCGCCCCGGCGACAATGCGCGCCTTCTGGGCCTACGCGGCCGGGGCCTGAGCCGCCGGGGCCGCCCGGTCACGCCTCCCGGGACTCCGTCGAGAGGAAGACCGGGGTGACCGAGAGCGGGACGCCGACGGTGCCGTCGGCGCGGTGCAGCGGGACGGCGGCACCGAAGGCGTCGACCGCGTGGGCGGCGGCGTGGGGCCAGGGGAGGTCGACGAGGGTCCCCGGGGCGTCCTCGCCGGTGTAGGGATCGCCGGAGCGCCAGAGGACCTGGAGCGCGCCGCGGCCCTCCCGGGACACCTCGAAGGCGTACAGGCCGGACCGGTCCTCCGTGGCGAGGCGGCGGACGGCCGTGACGCCGTCGAGGTACGCGGCCAGGAGGGCGAAGGCGTCGGCGGCGGGGCGGCGCCGGGTCAGGGCGGTGCCCTCGTAGTCCAGCAGGGCGAGCCTGCCGAAGAGGAAGCCCATGAGGTTGAGGCGGTCGCGGTAGCCGGGGATCTCCGGGGCCAGGTTCCAGCAGGCCGTGCGGGTGACACCGCAGGCGAGGGCCAGGACGGTGCGGGTGACGATCTGGCGGCGGTTGATGCGGTCGCGGCGCGCGGCGAGCTCCGGAGGGCAGTCCTCCATGAACATACGCAGTTCCGGCGGGAGTTCGGGGGAGCGTTCGTAGAGCAGGCGCATGGTCGCGCGGTCCGGCGCCTCGCCAGGCTCCGCCGCCCCCGTGAAGGCGGCCGTCATCGCCCGCTCGAGTTCCGCCTGGGCCCGGGGGAACTCGAAGAGGGTGGGGCCGTTGTACTCCCCCGCCACCACCGGGCGTTCGTATCCGTGCCGCCGCATCATCGCGCGCACCTGGGCGATCTGGTCCGGGATCGCGTGCGGGTCCCCGTAGAGGTGGACGTCGAAGAGGTCGAAGGCGTCGCGGCCGTGCTCGACGACGTGGTCGAAGAACCGCCGGGCCTCGCCGTCCGCGGGGCCGGACAGCACGTCGTGGCCGCAGCCGCCGAGGACGACCGACGCTGCCGGGTCCGCGGCGCGTACGGCGCGGTGGAAGGCGGTGAGCTGTGCGACGTACTCCGCCGCGCTGCCGGCCCACAGGAGTCCGGTGTTGCTGGGCTCGTTGCCGCACTGCCAGTGGTCCACGCGGCCCCGGCACCTGGTGACCAGGTCGCCGACGAAGCGCTCGTACCCGGCGGGGTCGAGCGCGGGCGAGGACGGGAGGAAGCCGGTGGGCTGCCGGGTCGCCCACGGGGAGCTGGAACAGACGGTGACCCAGAGCTCGGCCGCCGGGTCGCGCTGCCCGAGGACGGCGTCGACGACGGACCAGTCGTACCGTCCGGGTTCCGGCTCGACCTGCCCCCAGTAGAGGAAGACGCGCACCAGCCTCGCGCCGAGCTCCCGCGTCTCCGGCACGAAGCTGTCCGGCGCTCCGAACATCCCGTAGCTGATGCCCCTGACGACGCCGAGGCGGATCCCGGCCGGTGCGGTGGGCTGGCTCATGACTGCTCCCTCGCTCTTGCGTATACGTCATATACTTTAGCTGACGTTATAAACTTCCCCCGTGAAGGAGACGCAGGAGACCCCGGAAGGCGCCCCGGCCCCCTTGATCTGGACGCAGCCCGCGCCGCGCCGCCGCCAGAGCCCGCTGGAGCGGGACGACATCGTGCGCGCCGCGATCGCCGTCGCCGACGAGGGCGGCCCGCAGGCGCTCACGATGGCCGCGGTGGCCAAGCGGCTCGGCCCGTACACGCCGATGGCCCTCTACCGTCACGTGATGAGCAAGGACGGGCTGGTCGACCTCATGCTCGACGCCGTCACGGCGGAGATCCCGCTGCCCCCGGTGCCGGGCGCCGACTGGCGGGCCGATCTGCACGCGGTGGCCGCCGGGAGCTGGGACGCGGTCAAGCGGCATCTGTGGTTCGCCCAGCTCGCCCCCACGCGCCCGCCGCTGGGGCCGCACATGATGCGCCGCACCGAATTCGTCCTCCAGGTGCTCGTGCACCAGGGCGCCACCCTCGGCGAGGCCATGACCTACGCGGCGCTCCTCGACCGGCACGTCCTCGGCAGCGCGCAGCAGGAGGCCGAGGAGCTCGCCATGCGCCGCCGCCACGGCATCCACACCCCGCAGCAGCTCGCCGCGGCCGTCACCGCCGCCCGCGAACTGGCCGCGGCGGGCGGGCGGCACCCGCTGCTCGCGCGGTGGATGGAGGCCCCTTCCGGGCCGGACGCGGACGGGCAGTTCGAGCTCAGCCTGGCCTTCCTCATCGACGGCATCGCCGCACGCCTGCCGGAGGGCGGCGGCGCGACCTGACACCGGGCATCCGCGACACCCGCGGGAACGGACCCCGATGAAAGGTCGTCAGCAGGGCACACGTACTCCAGACCGAACCCTCGGAAAGGAGCACCACGTGCCTCTTCGCTTCCGCAAGTCGTTCCGGATCCTGCCCGGCGTCCGCCTGAACATCAACAAGCGCTCGCTGTCCATCACCACGGGCAGCAAGGGCGTCCACCACACCGTCAACACCCGCGGTGAGCGCACCGAATCCGTCGACCTCCCGGGGCCGTTCTCCTGGCGCCGCACGCGCAAGGGGCACTGAGGCCCGTCGTCATTCGAGGATCCAGCCCGACATCCACCGCTCCCGCACGGCCGGCCACTCGGTGGCGACCAGGGAGTAGTACACGGTGTCGCGCCACGACCCGTCGACCCGGCGGCAGTGCCGGCGCAGCACGCCCTCGCGGATACCGCCGATGCGGGAGACCGCGTCCTGGGTCGGCAGGTCGAGGTCGTCCAGGCGCCACTGGACGCGGCCGAAGCCCAGGTCCTCGAAGGCGTAGTACACCAGCATGAAGTGGGTCTCCAGGTGGACCGGGCCGCCCCACAGGGCCGGGTCCAGCCAGCTCCAGCCGATGTCCACGCGCTCGTCGACGACCGAGACGTCGACGTACGCGGCCCAGCCCGACGGGCGCTCCGTGGCGTGCGGGACGACCGCGAACACCACGGACTCCCCCGCCGCGGCCTGCGCCAGCCGCTGCTCCACCAGCGAGGCCATCTCGCCGGGCGAACCGGGGGGCGTCGTCGACAGCCAGCGCCACATCCCCTCGTCGGCGCGCGCCGCGGTGAACAGCGCCGGGACGTGCAGCGGCGAGAGCGGGACCAGCCGCGCGTACCGGCCGTCGATGGTGACCGGAGCGGGGAAGCGTAGTGCCATATCCGCACGCTAATCGGGCGGGCACGCGGCCGCACCAACTCGCGGATTCCCGCCCACCCGCCCCCTCCGCCCCATCACCCTTGGCCGACAGGACGGCGACGGACGGTGATCGCCGCGGCGGCGGCACGGGAGGACGGCACCATGCGGGACGACGAGGCGCGGATCCGGGCGCTCATCGAGCGCTGGGCGGAGGCGGTGCACCGGGGCGACCTGGACGCCGTGGTCGCCGACCACGGCGAGGACATCGTGATGTTCGACGTGCCGCCCCCCCACGACGGGGTCCGCGGCCTGCCCGCGTACCGGCAGGTGTGGCCGCCGTTCTTCGACTGGCAGGCCCGCGGCGCCTCGTTCGAGATCGTCTCCCTGGAGGTCACCGCCGGCGACGACGTGGCGTTCGCGTACGCCCTGCTCCGTTGCGGAACCCCGGAGGACTTCGCCCAGGACCCCGGGATCCGGCTCCGCCTCACGCTCGGGCTGCGCAAGCAGGACGGCCGGTGGGTGGTCGTGCACGAGCACCACTCCTTCCCCCACGCAGGCTGACCGGCCGCGCGCGGTCCGCGGCGGGCGGGCGTGGTCCGGCGGCGCGATAGCGTGCCCGGCATGACAGACGACTTCGACGTGCGGCGGGAGCTGGCCGCGGGCATGACGGACCCGGCCAGGGCCCTGCGGTTCGTGCGCGGCTTCGCCGGGCACTGGCTCGCGCCCCTGCAGGAGGGCGACGGGTACGGTGCGCCCGAACTGACCGCCGCCGAGGAGCGCCTGGGCTTCGCCCTGCCCGCCGTGCTCCGTGACGCCTACCGGCTCTTCGGGCGGCGCCCGGACCTCACCAGCAACCACGACACGCTGCTCGCGCCCGAGCAGCTCCACGTGGACTCCCGCGAGGAGGCGCTGGTCTTCCGGTACGAGAACCAGGGCGCCGCGTCGTGGGGCATCCTCCTCGCCGACCTGCACAAGCCCGATCCGCCGGTCGTCATGAAGCCGGACCTCGCGGACAAGGAGGCCGAGCGGTGGTCGGCGTGGCTGGACCGCTTCTCGTGGGCCTGCGTCGAGATCGTCCTGTCGGAGTCGCTGCACGAGCCGTTCGAGCTCTGCGACTTCCGCGACGACCTCGACGAGGCCCACTTCGACACCCTGGACGGGCGGTTCACCCCGCTGCCGTTCCCCGCGTACCCGCCCGGTGAGGACCTGGGTGCGCGCTGGTACGCCGGACCCGACGTCATACTCCGCGAGGACGACCGCACCTGCCTGTGGGCGCGGGCCCGCACCGAGGAGGCGCTCGACCGGGTGCGCGACGACCTCCCGGGCGACTGGCTCAACGACCCCCGCTGACCCCGGGCCCCGTCGGCGTACGGGTTCAGCCGAGGGGGACGTCCTCCTGGCGGAGGGCCTCCAGCGCGGGGCCGTACATGCGGGTCTTGATCGTGCCGAGCGTGGCGCCCGCCTTGCCGGCCAGAGGGCGGGCGAGGGCCACGGCGGCCTCGCGGACCTCGTCCTCGCCCGCCGTACGGTCCACGATGCGCTCGGCCAGCGCGTCGAGGCCGCCGTAGCGGCGCGCGGTGGTCATCGCCTCGTGGGCCGTCTGCGGGTGCAGGCGGGCCTGGATGAGGGCCGACATGCCGGGGGTGAAGGGGATGTTGATGTCCGCCTCGGGCAGGCACCAGTAGCCGCGGTCGGCGCGCATCACACGGAAGTCGTGGGCCAGCGAGAGCATCGCGCCCGCGGCGAAGGTGTGGCCCTGCAGGGCGGCGACGGTGGCCACCGGCAGGGTCAGGAAACGGGCGAGCAGGGCCTGCACGCCCGTGACGTACGCGCCGGCCTGGTCCGCGTGGGCGAACAGCCACTCCAGGTCGAGCCCGTTGGACCAGAACTTGCCGGTGGCCGCGGTGACCAGGGCCCGCGGCCCCTCGGCCTTCTCCACCTCGTCGAGCAGGGCGTCGACGGCCGCGAGCCAGTCGGGGTGGAAGCGGTTCTCGGTGTCCCCGAGGTCGAGGATGAAGACGTCGTCCTGGCGGTCGAGCGTGGGCATGATTGCTCCTTGGGGCGAAGGGGCGGACGGCCGGGGCGGCTGCGGGAACGCGGAGCCGGGCGGGCTTCCGCCTTGGCTCCGCGACCGGCATACCTACCGGCCGGTAACCTCGATGGTCCGCATCGTACAGGGAGCGGCGCGGCCTGTCCCCACCCAGGACGTCGCGTCAGGCGACGACCACCGGATGCCGCACCACGGCGTCGAAGAAGTAGCCCTGGGTGTTGAACACCGCCTCGTCCGGCTGGGTCCGTCCCGCGGTGTCGGTGGCGCGCGCCAGCAGCACGGCCGGGCCCGGGGTGCGCGGCCGCCACGGGACGGTCCAGCGCACCCACCCGTCCCGGCGCGGGACGTCGCGCAGTGCGGCCCGCCGCCAGGTGGCACCGCCGTCGGTGCTGACCTCCACCTGCCGCACTCCCCCGGCCCCGGACCACGAGCGGCCGTGCAGGATGCTGCGGACCCCCGCGGAGAATGCGGCCCCCGATTCGAGTTCGAAGGCGCTCTTGAGGGTCTGCCGAGTGAGCGGCGCGCTGCCGGCCTCGGGGAACCCGGGGCCGAACAGCCGGTAGAAGTCGGTGTTCCACGGCGAGTACAGCGGCTCGGCCGAGACCTCGATGTCACCCACCCACTTGACCGAGGAGATCCCCACCCACGAGGGCACGAGCACCCGCACGGGACGGCCGTGGTCGTGCGGCAGCGGAGCACCGTTCATGGCGTAGGCCAGGATCACGTCGTCCAGCGCCTTCGCCACGGGCAGGGGCCTGCGGACGCGGCCCAGGCTGACGCCGCCCGTGACGTACTCGCCGTCGAGACCGCGCGGCATGACGTCCACCGCGTGCCGGGTGACGCCCGCCCGCCGCAGCACGTCCGACAGGCGCGCGCCGCGCCACCGGGCGACACCGACGGCACCCAGGGTCCACGCGGTGCCGGAGACCGTCTGTCCCTGCTGGGAGGTGTAGAAGCTCCGGCCGTTGCCCGCGCACTCGACGAAGGCGGTGCGCTCCACCGGCGGCAGCGCACGCAGGTCGTCCAGGCCGTACTCCACGGCGTCGTCCGGGCCCGGGCCGCCCCGCAGCCCGCTCCCCCAGACCTTCAGCCGCCAGGTCGCGGCGTCGACGACGGGGGTGGATGTGTGGTTGCGCACGAAGAAGCGTTCGGCGGGGGTCAGGTAGCCGGTCCCGCGCAGCGCCTCCCACTTCGTCTCGGCATTGGTCCCGCGGAGGGTGAACCACTCGTCCGGCAGAGGCTTGACGATTCCCGGGGAGGTCGCGGCCGCGGCCCTCACCGGTCCGGGCAGGGCGAGGGCGGCGGTGCCCGCGGCGAGCAGGGTGAGCACCTCACGGCGTGACATCCCGTCGCCCCGGGCCCGTCCGGCGAGCCATTGGCGCAGCCGCAGGCGGTCGTAGGAGGCCTCGTCGACGGGAACGGTGGAGCGCGGGGCACGGGTCATGACGGTCCTGCTTCCAGTGGCGGGGAACGACCGAGGACGTGCGGAGGACCGCGCACGGCGGCGCGGTGACAAGGGGGGTGAACCGGAGCGGGGTGGCGACCCTGAGCGCTCAGCGACAACAGCGGCGCGACGCGGGAACGCGCGGCGTGCCGACGGTGCGTGCGGCCGTGATGGCCGGGCTGGTCGAGTTCACGCGCTCATCGTAGGGCCGGTCCGACTCGGCGTCAGCCCCGTCCCCGAAGTCCATCGCCATGGTGCCGGGCGGGGCCCCGCCGCACGGCGTGCTGACGGTAAGTCACCTCGGGTGTTCCGCTGGTGCGTTCCGCCTCCGTGTGGTTACCTTGCGTCATGACCCTGCTCGTGACCCGCCGCCACGTGGACTACGTGCGTGTCACCAGCATGGGCTGTCGCGCCGAGCGCTGACGCCGCGCTTCCGGCCTCCTGCCGCCGTCACCGGCCGCCGATCATCCCTTCCGCTTCCTTGCCTTCCCCTGCCCGGGGCGCGTTCGCCTGCCGTCCCCGGCTGCTCTTGGGCGTGCCCGAGCCCGCCCCCGCACCCGCACCCACATGCGCACCGAGGGAGAACCATGAGCCAGCCCATCGACTCCGTCACCGCCGGCCACACCCCGGAGGAGTGCCCCGGCACCGGGCCCGGCACCTCCGCCTGGTCGTTCGAGACCAAGCAGATCCACGCCGGCGCCGCGCCGGACCCGACGACCGGAGCCCGGGCGGTGCCGATCTACCAGACGACGTCGTTCGTCTTCCGCGACACGCAGCACGCGGCCGACCTGTTCTCCCTCGCCGAGCCCGGCAACATCTACACCCGGATCCACAACCCCACGCAGGACGTCCTGGAGCAGCGGGTCGCCGCCCTGGAAGGCGGTGTCGCCGCGGTCGCGCTGGCCTCCGGGCAGGCCGCGGAGACGCTGGCCGTCCTGAACGTCGCGTCCGCCGGGGACCACATCGTGTCCAGCACCTCGCTGTACGGCGGCACGTACAACCTGTTCCGCCACACCCTGCCCCGGTTCGGCATCGAGGTGTCCTTCGTCGACGACCCGGACGACCTCGACGCCTGGCGCGCCGCGATCCGCCCCGGCACCAAGGCGCTGTTCGCGGAGACGCTCGGCAATCCGCGCGGCAACGTCCTGGACGTGCGGGCGGTCGCGGACGTCGCGCACGAGGCGGGGGTGCCGCTCATCGTGGACAACACGGTGCCGACGCCCTACCTGCTGCGGCCGATCGAGCACGGCGCGGACGTCGTCGTCCACTCCGCGACGAAGTTCCTCGGAGGCCACGGCACCACCATCGGCGGGGTCGTGGTCGACGGCGGCAGCTTCGACTTCGGCGCCCACGCCGAGCGCTTCCCGGACTTCAGCGCCCCGGACCCGAGTTACCACGGGCTGCGCTACTGGCCGGCCCTGGGCCCGGGGGCGTACGCGGTCAAGCTGCGCGTCCAGTTGCTCCGGGACATCGGCCCGGCCATCGCCCCGCACTCCGCCTTCCTGCTCCTCCAGGGCGTGGAGACGCTCAGCCTGCGCATCGAGCGCCACTCGGCCAACGCCCAGGCCCTCGCCGAATGGCTGGAACAGCGTGACGAGGTGGCCGCCGTGCACTACCCCGGGCTGCCGTCCAACCGCTGGCACGCCGCGGCACGGCGCTACCTGCCGCGCGGAGCGGGCGCGGTGCTCGCCTTCGAGCTGCGCGACGGCGTCGAGGCGGGCAAGCGGTTCGTGGACGCGGTCGAACTCTTCAGCCACCTGGCCAACATCGGCGACGTCCGCAGCCTGATCATCCACCCGGCCTCGACCACGCACAGCCAGTTGGACGAGGAGCAGCTCGTGGCCACCGGCACCTCGCCCGGACTGGTGCGCCTCTCGGCCGGCCTGGAGAACCTCGCCGACCTCAAGGCGGACCTGGAGGCCGGGTTCCGCGCCGCGAAGGGCGCGTCCTGAACACCACGCCTGCCGCCGCGCTCCCCCTCCCGCCGGCCTCCGGGGCCTGGCGGGAGGGGGACCCGCCGGGCCGCCGCCGGTGGCACGCGCTGGAGAAGCCGCTGCCGCTGGAATCGGGCGGCGAGCTCCCGGGGGTGCGGATCGCGTACGAGACGTGGGGCAGGCTCTCCCCGGACCGCTCCAACGCGGTGCTGGTCCTGCACGCCCTCACCGGCGACAGCCACGCCGCAGGGCCCGCCGGGCCGGGTCACCCCACGCCGGGCTGGTGGGACGGGATGATCGGACCGGGCCGCGCACTCGACACCGACCGGTGGTTCGTGGTGGCGCCGAACGTCCTGGGAGGCTGCCAGGGCAGTACGGGGCCGTCCTCGTGCCGGCCCGGCGGACGGCGCTGGGGCGGTGCGTTCCCGCAGCTGACGCAGCGCGACCAGGTCGCTGCCGAGGCCGAAGTGGCGGACGCGCTGGGCATCGGCCGCTGGGCGCTGGTGGCGGGCGGGTCCATGGGCGGGATGCGCGCCCTGGAATGGGCCGTGTCGCGGCCGGAACGCACGGAGGCGCTGCTGCTGCTCGCCTGCACCGCCGCGGCGAGCGCGGAGCAGATCGCCTGGGCCAACGTGCAGCTGCACGCCATCCGGGACGATCCGCACTGGCGGGACGGCGACTACCACGACGCCGCGCCGGGGCACGGCCCGCACGCGGGGCTCGGCCTGGCCCGGCGGCTGGCCCATGTGACGTACCGCAGCGAAGCCGAGCTCGGCGCCCGTTTCGGGCGCGCGCCGCAGGAGGCGGAGGACCCGTGGCGCGGCGGCCGCTACCAGGTGGAGTCCTACCTGGACCATCACGCGGCCAAGCTGGTCCGGCGCTTCGACGCGGGGAGCTACGTCGCCCTGACCCAGGCCATGAACGGGCACGACGTCGGCCGCGGACGCGGCGGGGTGAGGGCCGCCCTGCGCCGGGTGACCGCGCGGACCGTGGTCGCCGGGGTCTCCTCCGACCGCCTCTACCCGCTCGCGCAGCAGGAGGAGCTGGCGGCCGGCATCCCCGGCGCGGTGCCCGTCCGGGTCGTGGTCTCCCCGTACGGGCACGACGGCTTCCTCATCGAGACCGCGCAGGTCGGCGAACTCGTCGGGGAGCTGCTGGGCCGGGCGGGGCCTTAGGGGGCGGGCGTTCGCCGCGGCGCCATGCCGCGGTCACCTCCGGGACGTCTCCGCCTGTGACGGTCGGAGAAGTTGGCTATACAACTTTGCCCCGAGGAGTGACCGTGTCCGCCCTGTCCAGTTTTCCCGTCGGCGACCTGCCGGCGATGTGGCTCCGCGACAACTGCCCCTGCGCCGAGTGCCGCGACCCGCGGTCCGGGCAGAAGCTGTTCCAGATCGGTTCCCTGCCCGCCGGGCTGCGGGTGGGCCGGGCGGCCGACGCCGCCGGGGACGGCCCGCCCGCCGTCGACGTGGTCTGGGAGCCCGACGGGCACCGCTCGTCGTACCCGCTGACGTGGCTGGAGGCCGCCCGGCCCGGCCGGACCGGGCACGGTGACCTGCGCACCGAGGCCGGGAAGGAACTGTGGACCGCGCGCGAGGTCGCCGGGCGGCTGCCCGAGGCGGACTGGGAGGAGTACGTGGGCGAGCCGGGTGTGCGGGCCCGGATGCTGGAGTCCGTGCTGCGGCTCGGCTTCATGCTGCTGCGCGGTCTGCCCGGGCGCGAGGGCCAGGTGCTGGAGGTGGCCGAGACCTTCGGGTTCGTCCGCGAGACCAACTACGGGAAGCTCTTCGACGTGCGCGTCGAGCCGGACCCGAACAACCTCGCCTTCACCTCGGCCGCCATCACGCCGCACACCGACAACCCGTACCGGGATCCCGTTCCGACGCTCCAGTTGCTGCACTGCCTGGTCAACGACGCGGACGGCGGCGACTCCGGTCTCGTCGACGGCTTCGCGGCGGCCGCGCTGCTGCGCCGCGAGGACCCGGAGGCGTACGACGTGCTCACCCGCACGCCCGTGCCGTTCGTCTTCCGTGACGCGGGGACCGAACTGCGGGCCGACCGCCCGCTGATCGGCACCGACCCGCTGGGCCGCGTGCGGGAGGTGCGGTTCAACAACCGCTCGATCGGCACGCTGCGGATGGCCGCGGACGAGCTGGAGGCGTTCTACACGGCCTACCGCACCTTCGCCGAGCTGCTGCTCCGCCCCGAACTGCAGCTGGACCTGCGGCTCGCGCCCGGCGACTGCCTGGTCTTCGACAACACCCGGCTGCTGCACGCCCGCACCGCCTTCGCCCAGGACGGGGCGCGCCACCTCCAGGGCTGCTACGCCGACCTGGACGGGCTGGCGAGCACCCTGGCCGTGCTGCGCCGCGCGGACACCCTGGAGCCGCTCGCCGAACTGTTCGCGGGCGCGGTGTCCGCGGAGTACCTGGGCGAACCCGTCACCATGGCCCAGCACATGCTGCAGGCGGGAGCCCTGGCCGAGGCCGCCGGTGCCCCGCCGCACCTGGTGGCCGCCGCGCTGCTGCACGACATCGGGCACGTGGAGGGCGGGGTCGTCACCGGCCGGGACCTGATGACCGGCCACGACAACCGGCACAGCCACACCGGCGCCGACCTGCTGGGCCGCTGGTTCGGGCCCGAGGTCACCGAACCGGTGCGGCTGCACGTGGCCGCCAAGCGCTACCTGTGCGCGGTCGAACCGGGGTACCACGACCGGCTGTCGGAGGCGTCGAACTACACCCTGGAGGTCCAGGGCGGTGTGATGACCCCCCGCCAGGCGGCCGAGTTCGCCGGGCTGCCGGGCGCGGCCGACGCGGTCGCCGTCCGCCGCTGGGACGAGGAGGCGAAGGACCCCGACGCCCTCACCCCGACCTTCGCGCACTTCCTCCCGCTGCTGGCCGCGCTGATGCGCGGGTAGACGGCAATCCCCGGGGTGCCGGAGGCGGTCGTCCGGCCGTCCCGCCGTCTCACGCCCTTCGGGGGCACAGATGCGGGCTGCGGAGGGGAAGGTGGCGGCCTGGGGCCGGCCGGCGCTGCGCGGCTGGTGGATGGCCGGGGTTCGGGCGCCGGAGCGGCCCGCCTCTCCGGTGGCATGGGCCTCGTTGCCGTCCGCGGGTGCAGATGGCCGGTTGCCGCGCCCACTGCCTGTGGTGGGCGCGCCCCCCGTGACCCGCGTCTGCGGGTGGTTCCCCGGGATCGGGCTCACCTTTGCCGTCCGGTACGGCGAGAGCGAGCCCGATCTCGCCCCCGCAACAGCTGCCGCACGCGAATGCTCCTGCTCCAGGCGCTCGGCACCGGGCATCAGACCGGGCGGATCGAGCGCTCCCGCTCGGTCGCCAGCCGGCGGATGCGCTGCGTGCGGCCTGCGGCCGCCAGCCGGTTCAGCACCGCGGGTTCGTCCGAGGACGCGGCGAGGCGCAGTTGGAGCCAGTCCGACCAGGAATCCGGAACGGATGCGTCGCCGAGCAGGGCGGTCACCGACGCGCTCTGCAGGACGCCGAGTTCGCGGGCGCGCCGGGCCGCGTACGCACGGCCGCGCTCGGTGCCGAGCCGGTCGGTCCAGGCCGAGTGGCCGGAGGGCGGGAGGCGACCGAGGACGTGCAGGACGATGCCGAGGGCCACGCTCGGGTCGGGTTCGACGGCACGGCGTCGTACAGGTCGGGCAGACAGGCCGGGTCGTCCAGGGCCCGCCGGTACAGGACCCAGCGCTCGTGCTCGTCGGAGAGGTCACCGCGGAGGTCGCCGGCGATGGCGCCGAGGCGGTGGGCGAGGGCGGCGGTGACCTGGTCCAGGCCCCGGGACACTCAGTCCTTCCCGGGACGGGGGCTGTGGCGGCGGCCGAGCGTGGAGGCCGCCACGGAGTTATGCACCGTGAAGGCGATGGTGCCGGGCAGGTAGCGGTCCTCGGACCACTCCACCGGCGCGCCCTCCGGATCGGTGGTGCGGCGCCGCTCGCGCAGCAGGACCTGCCCGGGCGGGCAGTCCAGGAGGCGGGTGTCGTCGGCGTCGGCCCAGGCCAGGTCGATGGTGTGGTCGGCGTCGGTGAACAGGACGCCGTGCGCGACGAGGGCCTCGGTGTGCGAGACCGTGTCGGGCGGCAGTTCGGCCACCAGCGCGCCGATCCGGGCCGGGTAGAGGGAGCGTTCGACCATCACCGGCTCCCCGGACAGGGTCCGCACCCGCAGCACCAGGTAGACCTCGGCGCCGTCCTCCAGGCCGAGCTGATCGGCCTCGGAGAGCTCTGCGGGCCGCCGCACCACGCTGTCCACGCGGCCGCCCGGGGTCTCCCCGATGGAGCGGGCCCAGTTGGTGAAGCTCAGCAGCTCCGAGAAGCTCTGTGCCCGCGGGCCGCCGAGCACCGTGCGCCGGGTGCCGCGGCGCGAGGTGACCAGGCCGTCCGAGCGCAGCACGGCCAGCGCGTGCCGGACCGTGCCCCGGGAGACGCCGTAGCGCTCGGCGAGGGTGCCCTCGGGGGGCAGTTTGGTGCCGGCGGCGTAATCGCCCGCGATGATCGCCTCGCGGAGTCCGGCCGCGACCTTGCGGTAGCGCAGCTCGTCGTCCGGGGTGCCCTGCTCCTGCCGCACCGTGGTCTCCTGCGCTGCTCGTGCCGTGCGGGCCGCCCCTGCGGGCGGTTCCCCCGACCCTACCCGGAGGGGACGGGCGCCGGCCCGTCCCCCGTCCCCCGACCCCCGCCTCCCGTCCCCTCCGGCGTGCCTCACACGGAGTGGACGGTTCCCGCGTACCGCTGGACGAAGCGGGTGCCGGTGCCCGCGGTGACGGTCACGTCGTAACGGCCGCCGTCGGTCCGCCAGGTCACCCGGGTGCGGTCGCCCGCCTTGACCCACACGGTCTGCTCCTTGCCGGCGAAGTCGTTCGGCGTGAGCGTGAAGGCCACCTCGGTGCCGCCGTCGTTGCGCAGGTAGAACTCGACGGCCGCGTGCTCCGGGCGCCCGTCGTGCCGCAGGGTGGCCGCGACCCCCGGCACGGCGACGTCGTCCTGGCCGTCGGGGACGACCGTCCCGGAGAAGCGGCGGACGAAGCCGTCGGCGCCGTGCACGGAGAAGTCATAGCGGCCGTCGGTGTCCGCCGCGTCCCACACGTACGTGCGCGACGAGCGCGGCGGGACCGTGAACGGCGTGCCGGTGAAGGGCAGCGCCGTGTTGGGCAGCACGGTGAAGTGGTAGCCGACGGTGCCGTCGTTGGTCAGCCTGCAGGTGACCTTGCCCTTGTCGCGGTCGACGGTCACGTCGGCCCACGGCCGGTACGGCAGCGGGCGGTGCGGCCGCCGCCCCTCCTCCTGCTGCGGCATGGCCGAACGGTCGGGCACCTTCACCGCGGGCAGCGCGTTGTTGGCGTCCGCCTTGGCCATCAGCGCGAGGGTGTCCGGCAGCGCGGGGATGCTGTAGTCGGGTTTGGTGAAGTCGAAGCAGCTGGTGAGGTCGCCGCAGACGGTGCGCCGCCAGTCCGAGATGTTGGGCTCCTTCACCCCGGTGACGCGTTCGAGGAAGCGCAGCACCGAGGTGTGGTCGAACACCTGGGAGTTGGCCCAGCCGCCGCGCGACCACGGCGACACGACCCACAGCGGCACCCGGCTGCCCAGACCGATGGCCTTGCCGTTCGCGAACTCGTCCTTGGTGCCCGGCTCGGGGAACGGCGGGATGACGTGGTCGAAGTAGCCGTCGTTCTCGTCGTACATGAGCAGGAAGACGGTGTGCTTCCACACGTCGGGGTTGGAGAACAGCGACTGCAGCGCGGTGTTGACCCAGTGGGCGCCGTAGTCGGGGCTGGCCGCGGGGTGCTCGCAGAACAGGTACGGCGCCACCAGCCAGGAGACGGTGGGCAGCGTGCCGTCCTTGCAGTGCTTGTCGAACGCCGTCAGGTCGAACTTCGTCATGGCGTTGACGTAGCGCGGGTCGTCCTTGGGGAACTCGTGGAACTGCTTGAAGTACGACAGGGCGTTGTCGTCGTAGTCGCCGTTGCGGTCGTCCGAACCGTCCGGGTTGTGGTAGACGCGCCAGGTGACGCCCGCGTCCTCCAGCCGCTCGGCGTACGTCGTCCAGTCCGCCACCGGGTTGTCGGTGACCGGGGTGTTGTCGGTCCACGGGCCGGTGGTGCCGTCGACGCCGGGGCCTGCGGTGCCGGTCCACAGGTAGAGGCGGTTGGGGTCGGTGGGGCCGTTGAGCGAGCAGAAGTAACCGTCGCAGAGGGTGAAGGCGTCGGCGAGCGCGTACTGGTAAGGGATGTCCTCGCGGGTGAAGTAGCCCATGGTGCGCTCGCCCTTGGCGGACACCCACTTGTCCATGGCGCCGTTGTTGACGGCCGAGTGGCCGCTGTCCCAGTCGTGCGGGAGGCCGCCGGCGTTCTGGGCGTTGTACTTGGTGGTGTCCATGCGGAACGGCAGGAGGTGGCCCTCCTCGCGTCCGCGGGCGGGCTGGCGGAACACCGGGTCGCCGTTGGACAGCACGGCCGCCTGGCGGTCGCCGAAGCCCCGTACGCCGCTGAGGGTGCCGAAGTAGTGGTCGAAGCTGCGGTTCTCCTGCATCAGGATCACCACGTGCTTGACGTCGTCGATGCTGCCGTGCCGCGGGCCGTGCCCGGCGGCCTCGGCCGTGCCGGGGAGCCCGACGGCTGCGGCGGCTCCCGCGGCGGTGCCGATGAATGCGCGGCGGCTGAACTCGGTCATGGGGAAGGTTCCTTAGGTCGTTCGGGGTCAGCCGCGGGCGGACAGGGAGAAGGTGACGACGGCGGCGGCGTGGTCGGAGGGCCAGCCGTTGCCTGCGGTGTCCGGGACGGGCCGGGGCCAGCCGGTGACCAGGGTGTGCGCCTCGACGACCTTGAGCGGGCCCGCGTACTGGACCTGGTCGATGCGGTCCTGGGGCTCCGCGCCGCCGTCCTCGCGCCGCGGCCTGACGGGTGACCAGGTGGTGCCGGGGTCCTTCACGGGGCTGGAGTGATCGGCGCGGAAGGCGTCGGTGAGGCCGGCGTCCTCCAGGGCCTCGGTGACCGGCCAGCGGAGCCGGCCGGCTCCCCCGTGCGCGGACGAGGTCCGGCTCGTCCAGTCGCGGTGCGACGGCGAGGCGAGGCCGGCGGCGAGCACGACGGGACCGCGGGAGGCGATGTCGCGGCGCATCGCGGCCACCAGCGCCTGCGTCTGCCGGTAGCGTGCGGTGCCCTTCTCCGCCGCCTCGACCTGCGCGGCCGTGCGGCCCGCGACCACCGCGTACGGCCCGTAGCCGGCCTCGTCCAGCTGTGCCGTCCACAGCCGTACGGTGCGGTCGCCGGGCAGCCGCAGCGTCGCGGCGGCGGCCGGCAGCGAGGCGGTGGGGGCGACGGTGCCGGTGAGCGGATGGCGGCTCACGATGCCGAGGCCGCCGGCCTGGTGCACGTGCCAGCCGAGCGCGGCGGCGAGCCGCTGGGCGCCGTCGTCACCGCACTCCTGGAGCGCGACGGCGTCGAGGCCCTGGGTCAGCACCAGCCGCAGCTGCTTCTCCAGCGCGCCGTCGATGTGGCTGCCCGCGTCCCACAGGTTGAGCGTGGCGACCTTCAGCGTCAGCCGGTCCCTGCTCGCGCGCACCGGCACCTGGACGGTGACGGTGTCGCCGCCGACGGCGCTGTCGGTGACGGCGACCACCAGCCGGCCGGGGGTGCGCGGCGCGAGGGCCGGGGCCTTGCCGCTGACGGTGCCGTCCGCTGCGACGGTCAGCCACGGGTCGCCGCCGGCGCGCCTGAAGGTCGCGCTGCCCTCGGCATTGCCCTCGGGCCGGATCCACAGGCCGCCGAGCGCGACGGAGAAGGAAGTGCCCGCCGTCTGCTCGGCGGTGGTGACGGCGTCCACGACCGCATGCGGACGCGGGATGACCGGACGCGGCACGAAGCTGAAGGGCGCGGTGCGGGCCAGGATGCCGTAGCCGTCCTTGGCCAGCAGGTAGGCCGTGTACGGCCCGCCGCTCAGCCCGGAGGTGTCGATGCTGATGTCACCGGACGCCGCGGGGGTGTACTCCCAGGCGAGGGAGGCGCCGTTGCCGGGGACCCGGTCGCCGTCGTAGACGCCGATCCAGTTCTTGGGGTCGGGCGCGTCCGTCGTCCAGTGGAAGGAGACCTTGTCGCCCTCGAAGGGCTTGGGGGTCCGCAGCTCGACGAGGTCGCCGGTGGGCGGGCCGGCGAAGGTGAACGGCTCGGTCTTGGCGAGGATGCCGTAGCCGTCCTTGGCCAGCAGGTAGACGGTGTACGGGCCGCCGCTCAGCCCGGAGGTGTCGAGGGTCGTCCTCCCCGAGGTTCCGGTGACGTACGTCCACACCAGCGAGCCGCTGCCGCTGCCCGGCTGGCGGTCCCCGTCGTAGACGCCGATCCAGTTCTTGGGGTCGGGCGCGTCCGTCGACCAGGTGAAGGTGAGTTTGTCGCCGCGTTGCGGAGGCGTCGTGGAGTCGAGCGCGACGCTGCTTCCGGATGCGGCGACCTGTGAGAGGGATGGCACGGTGTTGGGTCCTCTCCGCCCCGGCGCCGCCGCGGCGGCGTTCGGGTGGGCAAAGTTGTCTAGATAACTTCGCCCCCAGCAAGCCGTCCCACGGCGACGAACCCGTGAACGACGGGTTGCCGCCGTCCGGGAATCAGGCGGAAATCTGAGGTTGGCGCGCACGGCGGGACAGGCCGCCGTCCGCCCCCACGACCGCCTTGAGCAGCGATGTCACGGGGATCGGCATGCTCCACGACGGGTTCCGCACCCCGAGCGGCGGCCTCCCCCCGGGCCGCCGCTCGGGGGGAGGCGGCGTCATGCACCGTTCAACGGTGCACGTTCCGCTGCGCGCAGGCGAGGCGTTCAGCAGGTGAGGTTGCCGCCCGGGGCGACGCCCAGGATCTGGGTGAAGCGCTGGTAGTTGTTGACGCGGCTCTGCACCTGCGCCGGGTTGCGGCCGTCGCACTCCAGGGACCCGTTGATGGAGCGGATCGTCTGGCCGAAGCCTGCCTGGTTCACCATGGCGTTGTGCGGGGTCATGGTGCCGGGGCCGCTCTGGGTGTTCCAGTACCAGAGGCCGGTCTTCCAGGCCACGGCGGCGTCCTGCTCGACGAGCCAGGGGTTGTGGAGCAGGTCGATGCCGAGGGCGTCGCCGGCCGCCTTGTAGTTGAAGTTCCAGCTGAGCTGGATCGGGCCGCGGCCGTAGTAGGCGGACTGACCGGCGGGGCAGCCGTAGGGCTGGCTCGTGTCGCAGTAGTGGGGGTAGTTGGCGGTGTTCTGCTCGACGATGTAGACCAGTCCGCCGGTCTCGTGGGCGATGTTGGCGAGGAAGGCGGCGGCCTCCTGCTTCTTCACGGTGTCGCTCCCGGTCTTGGCGAAGCCGGGGTACGCGGAGAGGGCGGCGACCAGGCCGCTGTAGCTGTAGAAGGAGTTCCGGCCCGGGAACATCTGGTTGAACTGGGCCTCGCTGACCACGAACCCGGAGGGGTTGCCGGGGTTGCCCGGGTCGGTCGTGCCGCCGCCGCAGGTGCCCTGGTCGGCCCAGACGCCCCATTCGCCGGTGGTGCCCGGGGTCTCGCCCTGCGTCCACCACTTGGCCTGCCAGTTGTGGCCGCTGTAGGAGGCGGTCATGCCGCCGGTGTAGACGGCGCCGGCGCTCCACGGCGTGGCGCAGGTCGCGGCGGAGGCCGTGCCGGCGGGGAGCGCCACCGCCAGTCCGGCGGCGGCCGTGAGGGTGGTCAGGGCGGCGAGGGTACGTCGCATCACCGTAACTGCTCCTTGTGTGGGGGGAGTTGCGTGTCGCACTCAGCAATGAACCGGATTGGCCTATACCTGTCAAGGTCTAGACCAACATCCCCCGCACGGCCCGGCCACGGCCCCGGGTTGAGGCCCCGCCCCGTCGGCGTAGCGTGGAATCAGGCCGGTGCCGGTGGCGGGCGGGCCCGCGGGGGAAGGTGCGCGTCGCGCCGAGCCGCACCGCCGGCCCCAGGCGGGCCCCGCCCCCGGGCGGGCTTGCGTCGTCAGCGCACGAGGAGCGTCGGCCATGGGCAAGCCCTCAATCGACCAGCTGCGGGAGCGCGTGCGCGGGGCGGTGATCACCGCGGACGAGGAGGCCTACGACGGGTCACGGCAGGTTCACAACGCCATGATCGACCGGCGGCCGGCCGTCATCGTGCGCTGCGCCAACGCCGGCGACGTCATCGCCGCGGTGGACTACGCCCGGGAGAACGGGCTCGACCTGGCCGTGCGCGGCGGCGGCCACTCCGTACCGGGCTTTGGCACCTGCGACGACGGAGTCGTGGCGGACCTCTCCGCGATGCGCTCCGTACGCGTCGACCCCGGATCACGCGCCGCCCGCGCGGAGGGCGGCGCCACCTGGGGCGACGTCAACGCCGCGACGTACGCCTTCGGGCTGGCCACCACCGGCGGCATCATCTCCACCACCGGCGTCGGCGGCCTCACCCTCGGCGGCGGCATCGGCTATCTCAGCCGGGGCCTCGGACTCAGCTGCGACAACCTGATCTCGGCGGACGTCGTCACCGCGGACGGGCGCTTCCTCGTCGCCAGCGAGAAGGAGTACGACGACCTCTTCTGGGCGCTGCGCGGCGGCGGCGGCAACTTCGGCGTGGTCACCTCGTTCCAGTTCCGGCTCAGCCCGGTCAAGGACATCTACGGCGGCCCCGTCTTCTACGACCTCCAGGACGCCGGCAGCGTGCTGCACGCCTACCGCGAGGTCATCGCCGACGCCCCCGAACAGCTGGGCAGCTTCCCGGCGTTCCAGATCGCCCCGCCCCTGCCCTTCATCCCGCCGGAGCGGCACGGCAGGGTCCACGTCGCCACCGTGAGCTGCTGGGCCGGCCCGCTCGACGAGGGCGAGCGGGCGCTGCGGCCCTTCCACGACATGGCGCCGGTCGTCGCCGAGCACATCGGCCCGATGCCGTACCCGGCGCTCAACACCGCCTTCGACGGCCTCGTGCCGCCCGGCCTCCAGCACTACTGGAAGGCCAACTTCGTCACCGAGCTGACCGACGAGGCCATCGCCGCGCACCTCGAGCACGCGGCCGGCCTGCCCGCCGTGAACTCGACCGTGCACATCTACCCGATCGACGGCGCCTGCCACCGCGTCCCCGCGGACGCGACAGCCTTCGCCTACCGCGACGCGTCCTTCGCCACCGTGATCGCCGGCATGTGGCCGGATCCCGCGGCCAACGAGGCCAACGTGGCCTGGGTGCGCGACTACTACCGCGCCCTGGCGCCGCTCTCGGAGGAGGGCGGGTACGTCAACTTCATGGCCGGGGACGACCAGGGGCGGATCCGGGCCAACTACAAGGGCAACTACGACCGGCTCGTCGAGGTCAAGCGGACGTACGACCCCGGGAACCTGTTCCACCTCAACCAGAACATCACGCCTTGACGGCGGCCGGGGCCGGGGCCGGGGCCGGGGCCGGCGCGGCCCCGGCCCCGGCACGGTGGCGGCTCAGGAGAAGCCCACGACGCCGTGCGGCCGGTAGGGGCTCTCCAACTCCTTCAGCTCCTCCTGGGTGAGGCGCACGTCCAGGGCGGCGACGGCGTCCCGCAGGTGCGCCTCCTTGCCCACGCCCACGATCGGCGCCGTGATCCCGGGCTTACCCAGCAGCCACGCCAGGGCGATCTGGGCCCGCGACAGTCCGCGCCGTGCGGCGATGGCCGCGACGGCCTCGACGATCACCCGGTCCTCGTCAAGGTAGAGGGTGCCGCCGAACTCGTCGGTCTCCTGCCGGGCGCTGACGGTGTCCCAGTCGCGGGTCAGCCGCCCCCGGGCGAGCGGGCTCCAGGGGGTCACGCCGACGCCCTGGTCCGCGCAGAGCGGCAGCATCTCACGCTCCTCCTCGCGGTGGAGGAGGTTGTAGTGGTTCTGCATGCTGACGAACTTCGTCCAGCCGTGGCGCTCCGCCGTGTACTGGGCCTTGGAGAACTGCCAGGCGTACATGGAGGACGCACCGATGTACCGCGCCTTGCCCGACTTCACCACGTCGTGCAGGGCCTCCATGGTCTCCTCGATCGGGGTGTGCGGGTCCCAGCGGTGGATGATGTAGAGGTCCACGTAGTCCGTGCCGAGGCGGCGCAGGCTCGCGTCGATCTCGGTGAGCACGGCCTTGCGCGACAGACCCGCCCCGTTCGCGCCGGGGCGCATGCGGCCGTTCACCTTGGTGGCCAGCACGATCTCCTCGCGGGACGCGTACTCGGCGAGGGCCCGGCCGACGATCTCCTCGCTGGTGCCGTCGGAGTAGACGTTGGCGGTGTCGAAGAAGGTGATGCCGGCCTCGACGGCGCCGCGTATCAGGGGGCGGGCGGCGTCCTCGTCCAGCGTCCACGGGTGGTTGCCGCGCTCGGGGGTGCCGTAGCTCATGCAGCCCAGGCAGATCCGGGAGACGTCCAGACCCGTGCCGCCGAGTTTCGTGTACTCCACGTCCATGCCTCCGCAAGGTGGTTTTGGTGGCTTCGGTTGCCGAACCGCGCTCCCGAGTATGCAAGCCGGTGGATCTTCGCGTCGACGGCCCGCCGCGCTGCACCGGGGGATCCGTCCACAATGTCCAATGGAAAGCGTAAAGACCCCTGTGCACCACTGCGGGACTTCCGTCCCGTGAGCGACGTGGGCGATGTCACATGCACCGATTTGCGCTGTTCATCATGGCTTTGACCTGCGGCTTTTCGGAATCACATACTCCGCTTCCGGCGACTGTGCAGGTCAGGCCCTTGCGCCCGCGGGAATGCTCCCGCAGAGTCCTGACGTATCCGGCCCCGGCCGCGCAGCGCGGCAGCCGGCATTCCGGGCGGGGGCTAGCTGAAAGGGTCCTCGTCTCACATGCGCAACCAGGCCAAGCACCGCCGCGGGCGTTCCCTGCGGCTCAAGCTGTCCGCCGCGGCTGTCGCCTCCGCCGCGGCCTTCGGCGGCACCGCGTGGGCGCTCCAGCAGTCGGGCTCGGACGGCACCGGGGCGGACCGCGCGTCCGGCTCGTCCAAGGTCCACGTCACCTCGATCCTGCCGAGCGCGTCCGAGCAGCCGGAGCACGGCCTGGTCGACGCCGACAGCGGCCGGCGTGACGCGGCACCGGAGGCGAAGGAGACGAAGGGCACCGGCGCGACTCCGTCGAAGGGGGCGGCCCCGGCCAAGGCGAAGGTGAAGACCAAGGCCAAGAAGCCCAAGCCGGTGAAGACCACGCCGAAGCCCGCCCACACCGGGCCGGCCCAGCCGAAGCCCCCCGCGAGCACGCCGACCCCCAAGCCCAGCCACACCGCCACCCCGCCGGCGACGCCCACCCCGCCGCCGACCACCCCGCCGCCGACCACGCCGCCCCCGACGCAGACGCCGGACCCCACGCCGCCGGCGTCCACCCCGTCCCCGACCGCGGCACCCACGACGGACACCCCGTACGCACCCGCCTCCCCGGCCGCCGAAGCGGCCGAGCCCCCGACGGCGGCCACCCCCCGGACCGCCCCGCAGCGCGCGGACGACGCCGAACTGCTGCCCCCCTTCGCCACGGTTCCGCACCCGCACGCCCACGGCCGCGGTCACGCCCGCGGCCCCTGGCTCCCGTTCCCGGCGACCGCCCCCGGTCACGCCGTCGGCGCCCCGGGCGGCACCGGCCCGCTCGGCTGAGCCTCCCCCGGGGCCCGCCCGGGGACCCGTACCGTGGGCGTCCTACGGAAGCGAGGGCACCGGGGCATGGGTGACAACAAGCGCCAGGACCGCCTGCCGCGCGGCATGTACGAGCGGGAACTGCTGCGGCTGCAGGTCGAGTTGGTCAAGCTGCAGGAGTGGGTCCGGGCCGGCGGGCACAGGCTCGTCATCGTCTTCGAGGGACGCGACGCGGCCGGCAAGGGCAGCACGATCAAGCGGGTGACGGAACACCTCAACCCCCGCATCGCGCGCATCGCGGCGCTCCCCGCGCCGACCGAACGCGAGCGCACCCAGTGGTACTTCCAGCGCTACGTCGACCATCTGCCGGCCGGCGGGGAGATCGTGCTGTTCGACCGGAGCTGGTACAACCGCGCCGGTGTGGAGCACGTGATGGGCTTCTGCACCCCCGAGGAGCACGTGCGCTTCCTGCACCAGTGCCCGATCTTCGAACGGCTGCTGATCGAGGACGGCATCATCCTGCGCAAGTACTGGTTCTCGGTCAGCGACGCCGTGCAGGAGCAGCGGTTCCGGACCCGCCTGGAGGACCCGACCCGGCGCTGGAAGCTGTCGGGGATGGACCTGGAGTCCATCACTCGCTGGGAGGCGTACTCCCGCGCCAAGGACGAGATGTTCGTGCACACCGACATCCCCGAGGCCCCCTGGTACGTCGTGGGCAGCGACGACAAGCGCGCGGCCCGCATCAACATGATCGCCCACCTGCTCGCCGGCATCCCCTACGAGGAGGTCCCCCTCCCCGCCATCGAACTCCCGCCCCGCCCCGAGTCGACCGGCTACCAGCGCCCGCCCCGCGACCTGCAGACCTACGTCCCGGACCACGCGGCGACCTTGGGGCAGTGACACCACTCGGGCCCCTCGTGCCGGCGGCTGGGAAATCCGTCGGGAAACCGTCCCTGGCGCGCCCGGGAAAGGGGCCGGGGCGGGCGCCGGAGGGGTTGCGGGCGGACTCGCGGAGGGGGTGCGGGCAGGGCGGCCCGGGGGTGGTGCCGGGGTGGGGGAGGCGGGCGTACGGGCGGTTGGGGCACCCGCGCTGAGCTGGGCTTTCGAGGCTGCGGACCCTAGCGTCTCCCCATCGGGAAAGGGGATCTGATGGACCGTGGTATCCGCGACGTCGACGACGTGCTGAGGCTCCTGGACGACCTGTTCGCGGCGGGGGCCGACCGCTGGACGGAAGGGGCGGCCGACTGGTGGGACGCGTTCTACGCGGACCGGTCCCGGCCGGTGCCGTTCTTCGTGGACAAGCCGGACGAGAACCTCGTGGAGTGGCTCGACCGGGGCCTGATCGCGCCGGGCGGCCGGGTCCTCGACCTCGGGTGCGGTCCGGGACGCAACGCGCGGTACCTGGCCGCACGGGGGTTCACGGTGGACGCGGTCGACCTCTCCCCCGCCGCGATCGCCTGGGCGCAGGAGCGGGCCCGCGAGGCCGGTGCGGCCGTGCGGTTCCACCGCGGTGACGCCTTCGCCCTGGCCGGGACGGTTCTGCGCGGCCCGTACGACCTGGTCCACGACTCGGGTTGCTTCCACCATCTGCCGCCGCACCGGCGCATCAGCTACCTCGCGCTGCTGGACGGGGTCCTGGCGCCCGGCGGGCATCTGGCGCTGACGTGCTTCGCCGCCGGCGCCATGGGGTCCGAGCTCGACGACGCGGACTTCTACCGCGATTCCCGGCTGCACGGCGGCCTGGCCTACAGCCCGGAGGCGCTGCGCCGGATCTTCTCCGGACTGGCGGAGGTCGAGCTGCGCCGCATGCGCGGTGAGCCGGCGGATTCCGCGTGCTTCGGTGAGGACTTCCTCTGGGCGGCCCTGTTCCGCCGCCCCGCAGGGGTCGTACCCGGTAGCTGACCCTCCCGGGTGATGGCGTACGCGGGCGGGAGCGGGCACTCTGTGCGCATGCCGGAGGGGAGGATCCACATGGACGGTGCCCGGCCCGCCGCCGCACGCCCCGCGCGGGCGCTCGCGGCCGCGCTCGTGCTCCTCGCCCTGCTGTCCGCCTGCGGCGGCTCCGGCCGGGAGGCCTCCGGGGCTCCCTCCCGGACCGCCGCATCCGGCGAACCCGGCACTGCGCCGGCCACGCCGGGCGGCGGGTCGCCGGACCCGACCGCGTCGGCATCCGCGTCGGCATCCACCACACCCCGCCGGGTCCACGCGGCCGTCTACTTCCTGCACGAGGGCAAACTGTCGGCTGCGCCGCGCACGGTGACCGGCCCGGCGACCGCCGCCGCGGCCCTGCGGGCCCTGCTCGCCGGCCCGAACGGCTTCGAGCGCGGTCACGGCCGGGCGACGGCGATCCCGTCAGGGACGGCGCTGCGATCGCTGGCCGTACGGGACCGCGTCGCCACCGTCGACCTCTCGGGCCGCTACGACGACGCCGTCCCCGGCACACCCGTGGAAGCCCGGCTCGCCCAGGTGGTGTTCACCGCGACGGCGTTCCCCGGCGTCGAGAAGGTGCGCTTGCGCGTGGACGGCGGGCCGCCGGCCGGACTCGGCACGGTCGCCACCGGCCCGCCCGTCGGCCGCACCGACTTCGAGGAGCTCTCCCCCGCCGTCCTCGTGGAGTCACCGCTCCTCGGCGACACCGTCACCGCCCCGCTGCGCGTCCACGGCACGGCCGACACCTTCGAGGCGGAGTTCCGGCTGCGGATCTCCGACGGGGCCGGCCGCACGGTCGCCGACGTACGGGTGGCGGCCACCTCGGGCAGCGGCACCCGGGGCACCTTCGACGTGACCGTGCCCTACCGCGCGGCCGGTGGGCCGGGCACCCTCACGGCGTACGTGCTGTCCGCCGAGGACGGCCGCCGGGTCGTCCTCGACACGGTGCCGCTCACCCTCGCGGGGTGAGCGGGTCCCGGCCGGACCGTGCGCACGCCGCCGCACCGGCCGAGACTGGAACCAGGGGACGCGTCCCGGGTTCAGGAGGCCGCCATGAACGCCGTCCGGCAGCCGAAGGCGGTGGGCGACGTGATGACGTGCAGGGTCGTCGCGGTCACCCGCCGCGCGTCGTTCAAGGAGATCGTGCGGGCCCTGGAGCAGTGGCACGTCAGCGCGGTACCGGTGGTGGAGGACGGGACTCACGTGGTGGGCGTCGTCTCCGAGGCCGACCTGCTGCGCAAGGAGGAGCACCGCGTGGACGGGCCGCCCCCGGTGGGCGGGGCCGGCGCGTCGGGCAGGGCGGCCGCGCTCACCGCCGAGCAGTTGATGACCGCGCCCGCGGTCACCGTGCGCGGCGACGCCTCGCTCGCGCAGGCGGCCCGCGCCATGGCGCGGCACCAGGTCAAGCGGCTGCCGGTCGTCGACGCCCGGGGCATGCTCAAGGGCGTGGTCAGCCGGGGCGACCTGCTGAAGGTCTTCCTGCGGTCCGACGAGGACATCGCCCGCGACGTCCGGGAGAACGTGGTCGCACGGCTGTTCCCCGGCGCGTGGCGGTCCCTCGAGGTCGACGTCGAAGAAGGGGTCGTCACCCTGAGCGGGCTGCTCGGGGACCGCTCCCTGGTGCCGGTGGCGGACCGCCTGGTGCGGTCCGTCGAGGGCGTCGTCGACGTGCGCTTCGATCTGACGCCGAACCGGGTGTGACGGGCGGTCCCGGCGCCGGATGCGAGGGCCGCCCGCCGCGCCCACGCTGGTAGGGGGGACACACCTCAGCCCGAAGGAGCGGAACGCCATGAAGGCATGGGTCTTCCAGGGTCCGGGACGGGCCGCCTGGCAGGAGGTGGCCGACCCGGTCCTCCAGGACGCGAGGGACGCCATCGTCCGCGTCGACACCGCAGCGATCTGCGGCACCGACCTGCACATCCTCAAGGGCAACGTGCCGGACGTCGCTCCCGGTACGGTGCTCGGCCACGAGGCCGTGGGCGAGGTCGTCGAGACCGGCGCGGAGGTGGACGCCCTCCAGCCCGGCGACCGGGTGCTGGTCAGTTGCGTCTCCGGGTGCGGACGCTGCCGGTTCTGCCGTGAGCAGGCCTACGGGCAGTGCCAGGACGGCGGCGGCTGGGTGCTCGGGCACCTGATCGACGGCACGCAGGCGGAGTACGTGCGCGTACCGTACGCCGACACCTCCCTGCACCCGCTGCCGCACAACGTGGGCGGGCACGACGCCGTCCTGCTCTCCGACATCTTCCCCACCGCCTACGAGGTGGGCGTGCTCAACGGCGGGGTCCGGCCCGGGGACACGGTCGTGGTGGTCGGCTGCGGTCCGATCGGCCTGGCCGCCGTCGCCACGGCCCAGCTGTGCTCCCCGCACACGGTGATCGCCGTCGACCTGGCCGCGGCGCGCCTGCAGGCGGCGAAGAACCTGGGCGCGGACGCCGTGGTCACGGCGGGCGAGCAGCCCGAGCAGCTGGTCGACGACCTCACCGGAGGGCTCGGCGCGGACGTGGTGATCGAGGCCGTGGGGCTTCCGGAGACCTTCGAGATGTGCACGCGGATGGTCCGGCCCGGCGGCCGGGTGGCGAACGCGGGGGTGCACGGCCGACCGGTCACGCTCCACCTGGAGCAGCTGTGGAACCGCAACGTCACCATCACCACGGGCCTGGTCGACACGTACTCCACGCCCACCCTGCTGCGCCTGCTGGAGGCGCGGAAGCTGCCCACCGGCGCGTTCGTCACGCACACCTTCGAACTGCACGAGACGGCGGAGGCCTACGACGTCTTCGCGGCGGCGGCCGACACCGGAGCGCTCAAGGTCGTCCTGGGCGGACCGCACCATGACGTCCTCGTACCCATGTCCTGACCGGGCCGGCGGGCGTAAAGGGCGCATCAGGGACGTAACCCCCACTCTTGACGGAATCTTAACGGCGCGAAGCGGCGGTACGGGAAATCGGGCGCCGACCGATGCGTACGCTGACCAGGCCATCTCGTGGTGGCGGGAACCAGTGGCAGCACGTCAGGAGCATCGATGACCTCCCCCGTCCCTACGAGTCGGCTGCGCGCGTGGATGCTCGAGGGCCTGTCGGACATGGCCCGGCACCAGCAGGGCGGGCAGGCGGTCCCGGAACGGCACGACCACGGCCAGCGCTGGTGGCGGGTGATGTGCCTGACGGGTGTCGACTACTTCTCCACCCTGGGCTACCAGCCCGGCATCGCGGCGCTGGCGGCGGGCCTGCTCTCGCCGGTGGCCACCATCGTGCTGGTGATCGTCACGCTGGCCGGCGCCCTGCCCGTGTACCGCCGGGTGGCCGAGGAGAGCCCCCGCGGCGAGGGCTCGATCGCCATGCTGGAGCGGCTGCTGTCGTTCTGGAAGGGCAAGCTCTTCGTCCTGACGCTGCTGGGCTTCGCGGCGACGGACTTCCTGATCACCATCACCTTGTCCGCGGCCGACGCCTCCACCCACCTGGTGGAGAACCCGCACCTGACCGAGGCGCTGCACGGGAAGCAGATGCTCATCACGCTGCTGCTGGTCGCGCTGCTCGGCGCGGTCTTCATGAAGGGCTTCCTGGAGGCGATCGGCGTCGCGGTCGCCCTCGTGGGCCTCTACCTGGCGCTCAACGTGGTCGTCGTGGTCGTCGGCCTGTGGCACGTGGCCACCGCCGGGCACGTGGTCACCGACTGGTCGAACGCCCTGACCACGCAGCACGGCAACATCCTGGTGATGGTCGGGGTGGCGCTGCTGGTCTTCCCCAAGCTGGCGCTGGGCCTGTCCGGCTTCGAGACCGGTGTGGCGGTGATGCCGCACGTCAAGGGCGACCCGTCCGACACCGAGGAGCGTCCCGCCGGGCGGATCCGGGACACGAAGAAGCTGCTGACCACGGCCGCCGTGATCATGAGCTGCTTCCTGATCACCACCAGCTTCATCACCACGCTGCTGATCCCCGCCGACGAGTTCGAGGCCGGCGGCCAGGCCAACGGCCGCGCGCTGGCCTACCTCGCGCACGAGTACCTGGGCAACGCCTTCGGCACCGTCTACGACGTGTCGACGATCTGCATCCTGTGGTTCGCCGGCGCCTCGGCGATGGCCGGCCTCCTCAACCTCATGCCGCGCTACCTGCCGCGCTACGGCATGGCGCCGCACTGGGCGCGCGCGGTGCGGCCGATGGTGCTGGTCTTCACCCTGGTCGCGTTCCTGGTCACCTGGATCTTCGACGCCAACGTCGACGCCCAGGGCGGCGCGTACGCGACCGGTGTCCTGGTGCTCATCTCCTCCGCGGCGATCGCGGTGACCATCGCCGCCCGCAAGGCGGGGCAGCGCAACTGGACGATCGCCTTCGGGGTGATCTCGGCCGTCTTCCTCTACACCACGGTCGTCAACGTCTTCGAGCGCCCGGACGGCGTCAAGATCGGTGCCTGCTTCATCGTCGGCATCATGCTGATCTCCCTGCTGTCGCGGCTCGCCCGCGCCTTCGAACTGCGCATCACCGGCATCACCACCGACGACATGGCCGAGCGCTTCGTACGGGACATCTCCCACCGCACGATCCGCTTCATCGCCAACGAGCCCGACCGGCGGGACGCCGCCGAGTACCGGGACAAGATCAAGCAGATCCGGTCCGACAACGACCTGCCGGCCGAGGAGGACTTCGTCTTCGTCGAGGTGACCGTCGCCGACCCGTCCGAGTTCGAGGCGGGCCTGGTGGTCCGCGGCGAGGTCCTCCACGACCGCTACCGCGTCCTGACCCTGGAGAGCTCCTCCATCCCCAACGCGCTGGCGGCCTTCCTGCTGCATGTCCGCGACACCACCGGGCAGCGTCCGCACATCTACTTCGAGTGGACCGAGGGCACCCCCTTCGCCAACTTCCTGCGCTTCTTCCTCTTCGGGCAGGGCGAGGTCGCCCCGGTCACCCGCGAGGTGCTGCGCGAGGCCGAGCCCGACCGCAGCCGCAGGCCCCGCGTCCACGTCGGCTGAGCCCCCGTCCGTCAGGGGTGCGCAAAGACCGGACCGGCGCTCGTCAAGGGGCCGTCAGGGCCACGCCTGGCGGGCGCCGCCCTGCCTACGGTCGGCCCCATGGAACGGCGAACGGCTCCCCGGCCCGGGCAGCAGGGCACCGTCGGTGACCGCCATTGGCGCGCCGACCTGCGGCGCGCGCTGGGGTACGCGGTCGCCTTCCTGTGCCTGGCGGTGCCGCTCGACGCGGTCGCGGGGACGCTCACCCCGCGGCGCGCGGCACTGTGGCTGGTCCTGGCCCTGATCGTGCTCGCGCTGCTCCACCCGGCCCGGGTGACCGCGGGCGACGGGTGGCTGGCGGTGCGCGGCACGCTGCGGGAGCGGCGGGTGCGGACCGACGCGCTGACCGTGGTCCGCCAGTCCGCCGGTGTGTCACGGCATCTGGTCCTGTGGGACGCCCACGGCCGGTGGCTGGAGCTGGATCCCCGCGTCCTGGAGGCGAATCCGCTGCTGTGGCACCGGCTGGAGGCGGGCGCGCGGCGCTCCCGTACCGCCGGCACGCTCCGCGAGGGGTCCGAGGTGCTCGGGCGGCTCAGCGAGCGGATCGACGGCAGCACGGCACGAGCGGTGATCGATGCGCCCGGGATGGGCTGACAGGTCGCTTCGGTGCGGCCGGTCGCGTGGTCGTTCGTCGTACGTCGAGAAATGAGGCAGTCCGTGATCGAGTCGCCGTACGGGGGCACAGCGGGCGGGGGCCGGCGGGTGGTCGTCGGCCTGAGCGGTTCCCCCGGCAGTCTGGCCGCGCTGCACCGGGCGGTCGCGGAGGCCCGGTCCCGGTCCGCGGGACTGCTGGCGGTCCTGGCGTGGGAGCCGCCCCCCGAGGAGTTCACCTACCGCCGGGTGCCGCTTCCGCCGCGGCGCTTCGACTGGGAGCAGGAGGCGCGGCAACGCCTGAACGTCGCGCTGGAGGAGGTCTTCGGCGCCGGCGCCCTGGCCGGGATGCCGGACTTCCGCGCCGTGACGGCGCGCGGGCCCGCCGGGTACGTGCTGGTGAAGGCGGCCGCGCGCAGCGAGGACCTGCTGGTCGTCGGCACGGGGTCGCGCGGCCTGCTGCCGCGCGCGCTGCGCGGTTCGGTCGCCCGCTACTGCGTCGCGCACGCGGCCTGCCCGGTGCTGGCCGTACCCCCGTCCCGGCTGCCCGCCGGGGTCTGAGCCTCAGCCCCGCAGGTGCCCGAGGACGGTGCGCATCGCGTGCTCCACGGCGCCGCGCGCCTGCGCGCCGTGGTCCGTCGTCTCGAAGCCGTGGCCGCCGTCGGGGACGTCGACGACCTCCACGTCCGCCCCGGCGTCCTTGGCCGCGGAGAGGAACTCCTCGACGGTCACCGCGATCTCCGGCCGCTCCCGTCCCACCCGGGTCAGGACGACCGGCGGCGTGCTCGCGCCGTGCAGCGCGGCCACCGGCCGGAAACGGGAGGCGGCCAGGCCCCAGTTGGGCAGCGGCGCGAGGACGGGGTAGGTGGCGGCGACGCAGCGCAGCCACGGCGGGGGCGCCGCCAGCCAGTCCGCGGACAGCAGCCCGCCGGCGGAGAAGAACCACAGCGCGACCCGGCCGGCGTCGACCCGCGGATCGGCGCGGACGAGCTCCACCGCCTCGGCGAGGTCCCCGGCGGCGCGCGGGAAGTCACCGAGTTCGTGCAGCCGGTGGTCGACCGTCGCGCCGACCGCTCCGAGAGCCGCCGCGAGGCGGCCGTACCCGACGAAGGCCGGCCAGTCGCGCGGAGTGGGCCGCGCGCCGGCCGGCACCGGGCCGCCGTGCACGAAGACCACGGCCGGGCGGGGTCCGCCACCGCCGTCCGGGAGGTACAGGTCGGTCCGTCCGCGGCGCTCACGGGCCCGTTCGGGCACGTCGAGGAGGAACGGCCGCAGGTGCGCCGGTGGTTCGTCCGTCGCGGCGATCCGGTGGCCCTCACCGGCGGCGGCCTTCAGCAGGACGCCGGCGAGTTCGCCGGGTGCAGAGAGCATCGGCCAGTGGCCGGTGGCGAGTTCGAAGAAGCCGACGCGGGGGTCCGTGAGCGCCTGGAATTCAGGGTGCCCCAGGGCCACCAGCCCCTCCACCATGGCGATGCTCGAACCGTTGCCGGTGCACAGGACACCGGTCGCCGGCAGGGCGGCGGCCACCCCTGACAGGCGCAGCGGCCGGGTGAGCGTCCCGGCCGGCTGGGGTGCGGCGTCGGCGGCGAGCCGGGCCAGCGCCGCGGCGGGCACGCCGGCCGTACTGCCCCAGCGCTCCCATGCCCCGGGCGCGGGCGGTGCGACGCGCCACTCGTCGTCGCCCGGGGCGGCCGGGGCCGAGAGCCGGGCGCGCAGTTCCTGGTCGGGCAGGAGCGCCAGCGGCGGGTCGCCGTCCCGGGGCATGCCCGCGTCCAAGTGGACGACGCGGGCGATGCGGCCGGGCCGCCGGTCGGCGGCGGCGACGACCGGGTGGATGCCGTAGCCGTGGCCGACGAGCACCACATCCGTCGCGTCCAGGGAGTCGACGACCCGCAGGACGTCCTCGACATGGGTCTCCAGTACGGTGCCGGGCCCGGCCGGGCGGCCTGAGCCGGCCATGCCGGTGAGGGTCACCGGGTGGGCTCCGGCGCCCGCCCCGCGCAGCCGGCCGGCGACGTCCTCCCACACCCAGCCGCCCGTGTGGGCCTCGGGAACGAGTACGAACACGGTCATGTGTGCCTCCCCGCACGCGGTGGTCCGCGGAGCGGCCGTCCCGGCCGTCCGCGCTCGCCGGTACGGTAGGAGCTCCCCCTGAGGGAGGTTCAAGCGGTGGAAGCCGACAGCACGTTGAGCATCGGGGAGCTCGCCGAGCGGGCCGGCGTCTCCGTCAAGACCGTCCGTTTCTACTCCGACCGCGGACTGCTGCCCGAGTCCGGCCGCAGCGCGGGCGGCCACCGCCGCTACGCCCCCGAGGCGCTCACCCGGCTGCGCCTGATCCGCTCCCTGCGCGCCCTGGACCTGCCGGTGCCGGATGTGGGGCGGGCCCTGGAGCGGGAGGACGCCCTGGAGGACGTCGTCGCGGGCCACTTGCGGACCCTCGGCTCCCAACTGGCCGCGCTGCGCTGGCGGGAGGCCGCCCTGCGACTGCTGCGGGACTGCACCGCCGAGGAACGCGCCGAGCGGCTGGAGCTCGTCGGAGCCGTCCCCGTACCACCCAGCACGGACCCGATGGCCCGTTTCTGGCGCCGCTGGCTGCAGCCCGCGCGGCTGCCCGCCCCGGTGCTGGCCCGGGTCGTCGAACTCGCCGTGCCGCAACCGCCGGACGAGCCGAGCCCGGCGCAGGTGCTGGCCTTCGCCCGGCTGCACGCCTTCACCTCGGCCTCCTGCCCGCCCGGCGCCGTGCACCGGCTCGCGGCGCACCGGCCCGACGCGGGCCCCCGTCCGGCCGTCCTGTACGAGGGGCTGTACGAGGCCTACGAACTGGCCGCGCCGGACGTCCTGGCCGGACGCGCGCCGGGCGCGGGCGAGGCGCTCGACTGCTTCGTCACCGCCCACGCGCGGTCGTTCGGCGCGCGGGACACCCCCCGCTTCCGCCGCCGGCTGAGCGGCATGCTGGCCGTGGAGCCCCGCATCGACCGCTACTGGCAGCTCGTGGGCGAGTTGCGGGGCCCCGGGCAGCCGACCCCGGGCGCCTCCCACACCTGGCTGCGCTCCGCACTGGAGGACCAGGTCACGGCGCGGTGAGGATGCGCGGACCCTCCTCCGTGACGGCGACGGTGTGCTCGAAGTGGGCGGCCCGGCTGCCGTCCTCGGTGTGCAGCGTCCAGCCGTCGGAGGCCGTGCGGTAGCCGCCGCGCCCCCCAGCCATCAGCATCGGCTCGATGGCCAGGGCGAGCCCGTGCCGCAGCGGGTAACCACGGCCGGGGCGACCCTGGTTGGGCACATGGGGATCCTCGTGCATCCGGCGGCCGATGCCGTGGCCGCCGAAGTCCGCGGGCATGCCGCACCGGGCCTCGCGGGCGACGGTGCCGATGGCGTGCGAGATGTCGCCGATGCGGTTGCCGACGGTGGCCGCGGCGATCCCGGCGTCGAGCGCCCGCCGGGTGGCCTCGATGAGCCGGACGTCCGCGGGGCGGGGCGTGCCCACGGTGAAGCTGATCGCGGCGTCGCCGGTCCAGCCGTCCAGTTCGGCGCCGCAGTCGACGCTCACCAGGTCGCCGTCCCGCAGCCGGTAGTCGGTGGGGATGCCGTGCACGAGCGCGTCGTTGACGGAGGTGCAGAGCACCGCGGGGAAGGGCGTGGGCGCGAACGACGGCCGGTAGCCGAGGAACGGCGACCGCGCGCCCGCCGCGTCCAGGACGGCCCGGGCTGCCTCGTCCAGTTCCCGCAGCGACACGCCGACGCGCGCCGCCTCACGGGCGGCGGCGAGCGCGTGCGCCACGACGCGGCCGGCTTCCCGCATGGCCGCCAGCGCGGCATCCGTCTTGATCTCCACCATGTCCATGGCTCCTCTTTCCGTTCCCTGGGTGCACCCAATTCTTATACCGGTATTAGTATCACGGGCATGGTGCGAACTCCTTTGACCCCCTGGGAACGGCAGCGCGGCGAGCGCTTCGGCACGCTGCTGCGCCGGGCCCGCGGCGACCGCAGCATGGTCGAGGTCGCGGCGGCGGCGGGCGTCTCCGCCGAGACCCTGCGCAAGATCGAGACCGGCCGCGCCCCGACCCCCGCCTTCTTCACCGTGGCCGCCCTCGCCGCGGCCCTGGACATCTCCCTGGACGAGCTCGCCTCGGCCTGCGTCCTCGAGGCCGACGAGGCGGGCGGCGGCGCCGCCTTGTCCGCGTAGGCCGCGCCGGGCTGCCCGCGTCGCCGCATGCGGGTGCGTTGTGGTTGCTGTTGGGGGTTTCCCCGCCGCCCTCCCGATTGCCCGGCGCGGTCAGTGACCGCCCCGCTGCGTACGTATGGGGTCGGTGCCGCGCCGGGGCACGCCCCCAGCCTTCGGCCGGGGGGACCCTCATGGGGGCACCCCGCCACACCCCCTTCTGCCGTGGGGGCGACTAACGGCCGGTGGGGGTTCAGAGAGCGGTCCGGGGTTGCCGCAAGTGCCTTACTCACCCCCCACCGGCCGTCATGCGCCCATACGACGGGAGGGGGTGTGGCGGGGTGCGCCCGGAAACGACGAGCGGCGAACCCGGCGCCGAATGATGTGGGGGTAAACCGCGAGCGTTGAGGACGTGTCCCGGCGCGGCACCGACCCAGGCACACGGTGCGAGACCCGCACTGACCGCGCCGGGCAATCGGGCGGGCGGGCGGGTGGACGCCCGCCGCAACCACAACGCACCCCCACACGACGACCGGACTCAGCTGCCCCCGAACCCCCCGCCGTCGCCGAAACCTCCGCCGTCGCCAAAGCCACCCCCGTCGCCGAAACCCCCACCGAAGTCCCCGGGGTCGAAGTCCGCGCCCGAGTAGTCGCCGCCCTGCTGGTCCGGCGCGGCACCGCCGTAGTCGCCGTAGGCGTAAGGGCCGGGGCCGCCGAGGGAGCTGCCGAGCAGCGTCCCGACGAGGATCCCGGGCAGCATCCCGCCACCGAAGTAGCCCTGGGCCCAGGGGGCGTAGGCCGGGCCCGCCTCCCAGTACGGGCGGGGGCCGCGAGGCGTGCCGACCTGGCGGGCCATGGGTTCCAGGCCGTCCGCGAGCCGGGCGGCGTCGGCCGCGCACACGGGAACGGTCCGCTCGGCCCCGCCGCTCTCGGGGGTCCAGGGCACGTCCTGGACCGAGGGGCCGTGCCGGGGGTCGAAGAAGCACGGCGGGCGGCGCTCGGGCAGCGGCCTGCCCTCGATGCGCGCCTCCAGGGTGGCGAGCGCGAAGCGCCCCTCCTCCAGGGCGCTGCTGACCGGCCGCACGTCCTCCGCGGAACGCGCCCGGTCCATCGCGGTCTTCGCGGTGTCGTAGGCGTCCAGGGCGCGCGTGTAGTCCTCGCGCATGGCGTCGTCGGCCGTCGCGCCGCCCGGGTCGAAGCCGATCCGGCTCAGCTCCTCACCGAAGGCGGTGATGTCCTCGTCCACCACCGGGCGCAGCTCGTCCAGCCGGGCCCAGTCCTGCGCCTCGCGGCGCCGCTTGGCGCGTCGCGACAGCAGGACAGCCCCGCCGCCGCCGGCGACGACCAGGACGCCGAGCGCGACGAGGAGCCCGGCGCCGCCGCTGCCCGCGCCGACGCCGACGGAGTCGTCGCCCCAGGACGCCGGGGCGTGGCCGCGCGCCTGCGGCAGCGCCTCGTCCACGAAGCCGGTGACCATCGCCGCGGGGTCGCCGGGGTCGGAGCGCCGTACGGCCCCGGCCAGGTTCTCGACGGCGTTGTGCGGCATCACGGCGGGGTCCGCCCCGGCGTCGAAGCGGTCGCCGAGGGCCACGACGTACACACCGGTGATGCCGACCTTGGTCCGCAGGTCCTTCAGCAGCGTGGCGGCGGGGAACTCCGCGGTGTCCGGGAGGACGGCGACGAAGACCGGCCGGTCGGCCTTCTCGATGCGCCCGGCGAGGGTGTCCGCGTCGCCCGGCGACAGCACGTCCCGCGCCCGGGGGTCGACGTACACGGGACCGCCGTCGCGCAGGGCCGCCGCGGCCGCGTCGAGCCCGCCCGTGGCGCGCGCCCCGGAGCCCGTCGCGGCGACGAGGCAGAGCACGCCGAGGATCACGGCGAGTACCGGCACGAGGCGGAGGATCCGCCGGACGGTCCCCATGGTTACGACGCTAACCCAGATCGGGTGCGCGCGGCGCTGCGGGAGCCGGCTCCCCGGGGCGGTGCCCGGCTTCTCCGTTAGGCTGTTTTGTCAGATTTGCCCGACAATAAGCGACATTGGCCGGTCTACTGCACCAGGTGGCGACCGGCGGTGCTCGACCGGATGAGAACGCCTCGTTCCCGGGGATGGGTCGTCGCGGTGGACATACAGCAGTCGGCGAAGGATGTCGGTCAGCCCCAGACGGCGGTGGGGCAGGCAGGGGTGTTCCGTGACCTGCTGCCCCTCGCGATGTGGCGGATCGACTCCGAGGGTCGGATCTCCCAGTGGTCGCTGGCCGCGCAGGAACTCTTCGGGCACACCGCGCAGGAGGTGCTCGGCCGCAGCGCCACACCCCTGCTGGTCCCCGTGAGGAACTGGGACCTGGCCGACGAGCTGACGCGCAGGGTGCTGTCGGGCGAGGCGGTCGTGGGCACGCTCCCCGTACGCCACCGTGACGGCCACCTGGTGACGATGGAGATGTGGATCTGCCCCACCGCCGACCCGCAGGGGCGCACCGGGCTGATGGGCATCGCCGCCGAGACCTCCGCGGTGCTGCGCATGCGGGACTCGCTGGCGGCGCTGGAGGGCCTGTTCACGCAGTCCCCCATCGGCCTGGCCATGCTCGGCCCGGACCTGCGCTACGTACGGGTCAACGAGGCTCTGGCCCGTATGAACGGGGTCCCCGCCGCCCAGCACATCGGCAGGCGGGTGAGCGAGGTGGTCCCCGGGCTCAACACCATGGCGCTGGAGACCGTGATGCGCCAGGTGCTCGCCCGCGGCGAGCCGGTGGTGGACTTCCGGGGCGTCGGACGCACGGGTGGCGACCCCCTCAACGAGCGGGTGTGGTCGTGCTCCTTCTCCCCGCTCCTCGGCGGCGGCGGCCGCCGCCTGGGCGTGATCGCCACCCTGATCGACATCACCCGCGAGGAGCGGGCCCAGCTCCAGGCCACCCGCGGACGGCAGCGGCTCGCCCTGCTCGCCGAGGCCGGCACCCGCATCGGCACCACGCTCGACCTGCGGCGGACCGCGGAGGAGGTGGTGCAGGTGCTCGTGCCCCGGGTGGCGGACTCCGCCGACGTGCACCTGCTGGAGGAGGTCCTCGACCCGGACGAGGCCGCCGCCTCCGCCCACGGCATGGTGCGCCGGCTGGCGGTCTCCTTCGCCGATCCGGCGGCGCCCGCCGAGGACCTGGCCGTCGGCATGACGCACCAGGTCCCCCGGGCGTCCGCGTACGAGCAGGTCATGGTGGAGGGCCGGCCGATGCGGCTCACCAGGGCCGACATACCCCGGCTGGTGCCCGGCCCGGAGTACGAGCGGCTGCGCGGCTACCTGCGCACCCTCGGCTCCGCCCGCATGGTCCCGCTGGTGGCCCGCGGCACGGTGCTGGGCATCATGATGGTCACCCGCTCCCGCAGGCGCGAGCCCTTCGACGACCAGGACGACCTGCTCATCGACGAACTCGCCGCCCGCGCGGCGCTCGGCATCGACAACGCGCGGATGTACTCCGCCCAGCGCCGCGCCGCCCTCACCCTGCAGCGCAGCCTCGCCAACACCGCGCTGCCCACGGTGCCCGGGCTGGAGCTGGCCGGCCGGTACCTGCCCGCGAGCGACCACGAGGTGGGCGGCGACTGGTTCGACGTCATCGCGCTGCCCGGCGACAGGACCGCCCTGGTCATCGGGGACGTCATGGGCCACGGGGTGCACGCGGCGGCCGTCATGGGGCAGCTGCGGACGACGGTGCGCACCCTGGCCCGCCACGACATCCCCCCGGCCGAGCTGCTCCGCTCCCTGGACGCGGCCGTCGCCGACGTCGGCGAGAACGAGATGGCGACCTGCGTCTACGCCGTCCACGACCCGGCCGACGGCAGCTGCCTGGTCGCCCGCGCCGGGCACCCGCCGCCGGCGGTGGCGGGTGCCGGGAACGAGGTCGCCTTCCTGGACGGCCCGAGCGGAACACCCCTCGGCGTGGGCCGCCGGGACTTCCAGACCGAACGGGTGCTCCTGCCGCCGGGAGGTGTGCTGGTCCTCTACACCGACGGCCTGATCGAGGCCCGCGACCGCAACCTCGACCAGGGCATGCGCCAACTCGCCCGCGCCCTGCGCGATCCCGGCGAGCCGCTCTCCCGGGTCTGCGACCGCGTCCTCGCCCGTCTCCTGCCCCACGGCGCGCAGGACGACGTGGCGATCCTGCTGGCCCGGCCGCTCCACCCCGCCACCGGCCATGAGCCTGCGCACTGAGCGGGCGCCGGCGCCCTGCGGGCCACGCGGGACCGGCCGTGCGGGCCGATACTGGAACCACGCCCCCATGGGCGTCCCTCCCGGGCCCCGGCGGAGAACCACCCCAGGTGACGCAGCTCGCCCGCTTCTCCCGCACGTGCGACGGTGATAGCGATGGACAACCCGGCCAAGACGTTCAGCGAGTCACCGGAGGACCCGTTCTCGGTGCACGCCGCGGCCTCGGTGGTGCTGGACGACCATGCGTCCGTGGTGGGGTGGAGCACCCGCGCCGAGACGCTGCTCGGCCACCGGGCCCAGGACGTCCTGGGCCGGTCGGCTCCCGAACTCCTGCTCCACCCCGGCGACTTGGAGCTGGTCCTGACCGCCACCGCGGCCTGCGTCCGGGCGGGCGGCTGGTTCGGGGTCGTACCCGTGCTGCACCGGGACGGACGGCGGGTGGAGGTCGGCTGCCGGGTCCGCGCCATCGCGCGGGAGGACCGGCGCCGCGAGTGGTACGTGGTCGCGGCGCCCGCCGCCGAGGTCGTCCGGTGGGAGACGGACCGGTGGGTGCTGGAGGGGTTGTTCCGCCGTTCCCCCATCGGGCTCGCGGTCTACGCCCCCGACCTCACCTTCCTGCGGGTGAACCGGGCGATCACCAAGTTCAGCGGGGTCCCCGCGGGGAAGCACCAGGGCCTGCGCACGGGGGACTTCCTCTTCGGGCCGGACGCCGACGCCGTGGACCACCAGTTGCGGCGGGTGCTCGAGACGGGCCGTTCCTCGATCTTCTCCGAGCAGCCCTGCCGGCTGCGCCGCGACCCGCAGCGCGAACTGTACGTGTCCGTCTCGGCGTTCCGGATGCAGGACGCCAACGGGCACGTCCTCGGGGTGACCCAGACCGTCGAGGACGTCACGGAGCGCTACCAGGCCCGCCGCAGGCTGTCCCTGCTCAGCGAGGCCGGGGCGCGGATCGGCACCACGCTGGACGTCGGCCGCACCGCCCGCGAACTGGCCGAGGTGGCCGTGCCCGGGCTGGCCGACAGCGCCTCCGTCGACCTGCTGGAGGCCGTGCCCCAGGGTGACGAGCCCGCCCAGGACTCGTTCCGTACGGTCTGCCGCGCGGCGGTCCAGTCGGTCTTCCCGGACACCCAGAAGATCATGTACCCGGTGGGGCACACCATCCGCATCCCTCCGGGGTCGACGCAGGCGCGGTCGCTGGCCGAGGGCCGCCCGGTCTTCGAGTCGGACATGGGCCGGGCCCTCGCCTGGCTCGACGAGGACCCCGTGCGGGCCAGGGCCGCCCGCGCGGTCGGCGCGCACTCCCTGATGGTGGTGCCGCTGCTCGCCCGCGGGCTCGTGCTCGGGCTGATCAGCCTCTGGCGGACCCGCGGCCGCGAGCCCTTCGAGGCCGACGACCTCACCCTCGCCGAGGAGTTCGCCGCCCGCGCGGCCCTGAGCATCGACAACGCCCGCCGCTACACCCAGCAGCACCAGGCGGCCCTCACCCTCCAGCACAGCCTGCTCCCCGGGGACGTGCCCTGGCACCCCGCCGCCGAGGTGGCCCACCGCTACCTGCCCGCCAACACCGCCACCGGGGTCGGCGGCGACTGGTTCGACGTCATCCCGCTCTCCGGTCTCCGCATCGCCCTGGTGGTGGGCGACGTCGTCGGCCGCGGTCTGCACGCGGCGGCCACCATGGGCCGGCTGCGCACCGCCGTGCACACCCTGGCCCACCTGGACCCCACCCCGGACGAGGTGCTGTCGCACCTCGACGACCTCGTGGACCGGCTCGCCTCGGAACAGCGCGAGAGCCACGAGAACGCCCCACCGGTCGTCGGCGCGACCTGCCTCTACGCCGTCTACGACCCGGTCTCCCGGCGCTGCTCGCTCGCCCGGGCCGGCCATCCGCCCCCCGTGGTCGTCACCCCGGAGGGACGGGCGAGCCTGGTCAACATCCCCCCGGGCCCGCCGCTGGGCCTCGGCGGCCTCCCCTTCGAGACCGCCGAGATCGAGCTGGCCGAGCGCAGCATCCTCGCGCTCTACACCGACGGCCTGCTGTGCACCCGCTGCCGCGACCTCGACGACAGCCTCGCGATGCTGTGCGGGGCGCTCACCGCGCCGTCCGGCTCCCTGGAGGAGACCTGCAGCGCCGTCGAGGACACCCTCCTCAAGGCACGCAGCTCCACCGAGGCCGCCGACGACGTGGCCCTCCTCGTCGCCCGGACCCGCGTCCTCGCGCCGGAACAGGTCGCCACCTGGGACCTCCCGCCGGACGCCACCGCCGCCGGACGGGCCCGCACGCTGGTGGAGTCCCAGCTCGCCACCTGGGGGCTGGAGGAGGCGGCCTTCGTGACCGAACTGATCGTCAGCGAGCTGGTCACCAACGCGTACCGGTATGCGGGCGGGCCCATCACACTGCGGCTGATCCGCGACAGCCACCTCATCTGCGAGGTCTCCGACACCAGCAGCACCTCCCCGCACCTGCGCAGGGCGCGGACGACGGACGAGGGCGGGCGCGGGCTGTTCCTGGTCGCGCAGCTCAGCGAACGCTGGGGCGCCCGCTACACGCGCGAGGGCAAGACGATCTGGGCCGAGCAGCCCCTGCAGGCCGCCTTCTGAGCGGCTACGGCACGTGGGCACCGCACCTGCCCGGCGTCCCAACCGACGCTGGTCCCGCACCGCGTCTCGGTGGCTGACGGCCCGAAGGCGGTGCAGGCCCGTCGGTCGCCCTCCGCCCGTACGACGACCCGCCCCCGCACGGGGCTCAGCGGGGCGGCAGTGCGGTGCCGCAGCGGGAGCAGTACAGGGCGTCGCTCTCGCCGGCCAGGCGGCCGCAGTCCGCGCAGACGCGGTGCAGCAGGCAGACCGCTTCGCCCGCGTCCGGCGCGGGGGCGAGCCCGGCGATGGTGAGGCCGGGGCGGCGGGCGTGCACCGTGAGGTAGGTCAGCCCCACGGCGCCGGCGGACAGCGCGCGGCAGGAGCCGCGGGGCAGCCAGGCGAGTGCGCCGGGCGCCAGGGTCGTCTGGCGTCCGCCGTCGTCGCCCGACAGGTACCCGCCGCCGTCGACGACGTACAGCAGGACGTCCAGGTCGGCCTCGACGTGCGGCCGGACCTCGGTGCCCGCCGGAAGGCGGATGACGTTGGCGTCGAGCTGGCGGCGGTCCGCGCCGAGCCGCCACAGCGCTCCGCGCTGCCCGACGGGCGTACGGCCGATCAGATCCGCCACCTGGGCGAGGACACCCGGCTCGGGCTTGGTCTCCACGTTCGTCCTCCCTGCAGCAGTGGAACAGCGGAACGGTACTCCGCCCAGGGTGCCGCCGCACGACGGCGGGGCGGCGGGACGGCGGTGTCCCGACGCGACGCGCGCTCCGGGGAGGCGGACCATGGGGGCATGACGCCGGAGCGGACGCCGCCGGGGAGGCCGTGATGCCAGTGGGCCGGATCGGGATGGTCGTGCACGGTGCGCGCGAGGACGCGAGCGAGGCCGCCACGGCGGTCGACCGCTGGTGCGCGCGGCACGGGGTCCCCGCGGTGGAGATCGACGTATGGCGCAAGGACCGGCCCCGGCACAGCGGTCAGGAGGAGGCGGCCACGGCCGGCTACCCGGACCTGATCGTGACCCTCGGCGGCGACGGCACCTTCCTGCGCGGCGCGCGGGTGGCCGCCGCGTGCGGGGCGGCCGTGCTGGGCGTGGACTTGGGGCGGGTCGGCTTCCTCACCGAGGTGTGCACCGAGGACGTGGAGCGGGCGCTCGACTGCGTGCACGAGGGCCGGGCGACCGTCGAGGACCGCATGACGCTCACGCTGCGGGCGTCCCGGCCGCTGGAGATCCCCGAGGGCATCGAGTCCCTGCTGCGGTACGGGCGCGGCCCCGCGCTGCCGCCGCCGCGGGTGCGGCCCGGCGACCCCGAGGACGTGGGCTGGGGCGTGCCGATGGCCGTCAACGCCGTCAACGACGTGGTCTTCGAGAAGCTCGCCCGGGACCGGCAGGCCAGTCTCGCGGTGTACCTGGCGGGCCGTCTGTTCGCGTCCTACTCCGCGGACGCGGTCGTCGTGGCCACCCCGACGGGTTCCACCGCGTACAGCTTCGCCGCGGGGGGCCCGGTGGTCTCCCCGCACATGGACGCGATCGTGTTCACCCCCGTCGCGCCGCACATGGCCTTCGACCGGACCCTGGTGGCGGCCCCGGACGAGGTCCTGGGGGTCCGCGTGCTGACCCGCTCCGGCCGGGTCGCGGTCAGCATCGACGGCCAGCTGAGGGGCGTCCTCGATCCGGGTGACTGGGTCGGGGTGTACAAGGCCCGGCACCGGCTGCGGTTGATCCGGCTGGGCCCGACCGACTTCTACGGGCGGGTGCGCGACCGCTTCCGGCTCAGTGACGCCCCGGCCGCGGCCGCCGACGGGGAGGTCCCGCCGCTGTACCGACCGAACTCCCCCGTCCCGCCCGACCTGCGGAATCTGCGCTTCCCACCCCTTGACGGGCACTGACCGCGCCCTGCCGGGCGATCCCTGCCAGCTCCCGCGCCGGCCCGGTCAGGTCGCGCCCGCGGGCGCGCACCACGCGCAGCGTCCGCGTCAGGTCGAGTCCGGCCACGGGGACGGCGACGACGCTGCCGCTCGCGAGTTCCGCGGTGAGGGCGAGGGAACTGAGGACGGCCGGGGCGAGCCCGTCGGCGACGGCGGTCTTGATGGCGGTGGTGGAGGGGAGTTCGAGGAGCGGATCGGTGAGCGCGAGCCCCGTCCCCTCGGCCAGGGCGTGCTCGAGGTAGCGGCGCGTGCCGGAGCCTCGTTCACGGCTGACCAGGGGTGTCGCGGCGAGTTCGGCGGCGCCGATGCCGGACCGGCGGCGCGCCCAGCGGTGGGAGGGGGCGACGACGACGGTCAGCTCGTCGTGCGCGACCGGCTGGGCGACCAGCCCGCGCGGGACGTCCGGGCCCTCGACGAAACCGAGGTGCACCTCGCCGGCCAGGACGGCCGCGGCCACGTCCTCGGAGTTGCCCGCGGTCAGCGCGACCGTGGTGCGCGGGGCGCCCGCCCGCAGGATGAGCAGCCACTGCGGCAGGAGGTACTCGGCCACCGTCATGCTCGCGGCCACCTGCAGCCGGCTCTCCGCGGTGCCGCGCAGCGAGGTGACCCCGGCGTCCAGCGAGGCTGCGGCGTCGACGGCGGTGCGCGCCCAGTCCGCGACGAGCGTGCCGTGCTCGGTGAGCCGCGAACCGCGCGGTGAGCGTTCCAGCAACTGCAGACCGAGCCGGCGTTCGAGGTGCCGGAGGCGGGAGCTCGCGGCCGGCTGGCTGACGCCGTGGGCCCGCGCGGCGGCACCGACGCTGCCGAGGCTCGCGACCGACAGCAGCAGGTCGTACGCCGCCAGGTCGCTCACGCGCTCGGGCAGGGGCATAAGCCCAGTCTATGAGCCCATCCGGAAGTGCTCCCTACCGGTCGTGCCCGGCCGGGGCGACGCTACGGACATGCCTTCGACGCTCGCCCTTGCCTCCCGGCCCGGCGCCCACCCGCGCACCGGGCTGCTGCGGGAGCTGGACCACCCCTCCCAGCTCTTCCGCGACCTCGGCCCCAACTGGTTCGCCTCGGTGATGGGCACGGGCATCGTCGCCACGGCGGCGGCCGGGCTCCCGGCGCACATACCGGGGCTGCGGACGGCCGCCACGGTCGTATGGGCGCTGGCAGCCGCCTGGCTGGTGGCGCTCTCGGCGGGCTGGGCGGTGCACTGGACCCGGTACCGCGACCGCGCGCGGGCGCACGCCGGCCACCCGGTGATGGCGCACTTCTGGGGTGCCCCGGCGATGGCGCTGCTGACCGTGGGCGCCGGCACGCTGGCGCTGGGCTCGGACTGGATCGGGCCGCACGCGGCCCTGGCGGTGGACGCGGTGCTCTGGTCGGCGGGCACCCTGCTGGGCCTGGTGACCTGGGTGTGGATCCCGTACCGTGCGATGACCGAGCACCGTGTGGGCGACGACTCGGCGTTCGGCGGCTGGCTGATGCCCGTCGTCCCGCCGATGGTCTCCGCCGCCACCGGGGCCGCCCTCGTCCCGCACCTCCCCGCCGGGCAGGCACGGCTGACGCTGCTGCTGGCGTGCTACGCGATGTTCGGGATGAGCCTGATCGCGAGCCTGGTGATCATCCCGCAGATCTGGGGCCGGCTGGTGCGCCACAAGACGGGCCCGGCGGCCATGGTGCCGACCCTGTGGATCGTGCTCGGCCCGCTGGGGCAGTCCGTCACGGCGGCCAATCTCCTGGGGCACGCGGCGCCCACCGCCCTGCCCCGCCCCTACGCCACCGGGGCCGAGGTCTTCGGCTACCTCTACGGCGTGCCCACCTGGGGGTTCGCCATGATGTGGCTGGCCCTGGCGGCGGCGCTCACCGTGCGCACCGCGCGGCGCGGACTGCCGTTCACCCTGAGCTGGTGGAGCTTCACCTTCCCGCTGGGCACGTGCGTGACCGGGACGAGCGCGCTGGCGCTGCGGCTGCATTCGACGGCCTTTCAGGGGGCGGCGCTGATCCTGTACGCGGGCCTGGTGGCGGCATGGGCGCTCGTCGCCGTGCGGACCGTCCGCGCCGGGGCCCGCGGCACGCTGTTCCTGCCGCCCGCCCCGGCGCCCCGCGCCTGAACGAAGCGGATCACAGACCCTGCCAGGACGGCTTCGCCGCGTAGGTGGCCCGGAAGTAGTCGGCCAGCTTCAGCTTGGACGCGGCCGCCTCGTCGACGACGACGGTGGCGTGCGGGTGCAGCTGGAGCGCGGAGGCGGGGACGACCGCCGCCAGCGGGCCCTCGACGGCCAGGGCGACCGCCTCGGCCTTCGCCTCGCCGGTGGCCAGCAGCACGAGGTGCCGGGCCTCCAGGATGGTGCCGATGCCCTGGGTGATGACGTGGTGCGGCACGGCCTCGGGGCGGTCGAAGAAGCGCGCGTTGTCCTTGCGGGTCTGCTCGGTCAGCGTCTTGATCCGGGTCCGGGAGGCCAGCGAGGAGCACGGCTCGTTGAAGCCGATGTGGCCGTCGGTGCCGATGCCGAGCAGCTGCAGGTCCACCCCGCCGGCCGCCGCCAGCGTGCGCTCGTACGCCGCGCACGCCTCGACGATGTCCTCGGCGGTGCCGTCGGGTCCCATGAACGACTCCCGGGCGAGGCCGAGGGGCTCGACGACCTCGCGCAGCACCACGGAGCGGTAGGACTCCGGGTGCCCGGCGGGCAGTCCGACGTACTCGTCCAGCTGGCAGATCCGGGCCCGCGACACGTCGGCGCGGCCCTCGCCGGCCAGGCCGGCGAGGGCCCGGTAGACCGGGAGCGGGGTCGAACCGGTGGCGACGCCGAGCAGCGCGTCGGGCTTGCGGCGCAGCAGGTCCGCGATGGCACCCGCGATGAGTTCGCCGCCTGCGGTGGCGTCCGGGACGATGACGACTTCCACTTCGGGACCGCCGATCTGGTGAGGGAGACCGTAACTGGTTTAGACCAATTTAGCAGTCGGGCGCCCCGGGGATCCACCGCCGGCCCGGGGGTGCCTTCGGGCGAATGCGGCTTGCGCCGCGTTGGCCGGGACCCCGCCGGTGGTAGCAAGCAGGGACAGGCGCGCAGGACGCGGGCGCACGACGGGCTCGACGGGGAGGTGCGAACGGTGTCCCGAGGACGGCGGAGCCGGATCCGCGTGGGGCGCCGGGAGGTGCGCGGGCCCGCCAGGCGGCCCGGCGTCCGGGTGTTCCCCGCGCTGAACACGGCCGCCGCCTACTCCTGGCGGCTGCTCGTCGTGGGGGCGGTCGTCTACGCCGTGTTCGCCACCCTGGGACGGTTCCACGAGATCGCGGTGGCCGTCTTCCTCGGACTGGTCGGCACCGCGATGCTGCGACCGCTGGCCGATCTGCTCGCCCGCGTGATCCCGCGTTCGCTGGCCGTCGCCGTCTCGCTGATCGGCAGCATCCTGGTCGTGTTCGGCATCCTGGCCATGGTCGGCGAGGTGGTCGCCGGCGAGACGGCCGGGCTGCAGCGCGAGTTCGGCGCGGGGCTGGCGCGGATCGAGCGCTGGCTGGAGGCCCCGCCGTTCCGGCTCGACCCCGAGGCGCTCGACGACCTCCAGTCGAAGGTCGGGCAGTGGCTGTCCACCCACCGGTCGACCCTGATCAGCACCGCGCTGAGCGGCGCCGGGCGCCTGGTGGAGGTGCTGACGGTCTTCGCGCTGGCGCTGTTCTGCTCGGTGTTCTTCCTCCACTCGGGGGACCGGCAGTGGTCGTGGTTCTGCGGGCAGTTGCCGCGGACGGTGCGCGGCCGGGTGTCCGTGGCCGGCCGTGCCGCATGGCGCACGTTCACCGGCTACACGCACGGGATCGTGCTGGTGGCGGCGACCAACGCGATCCTGGTGGGGGTCGCGCTGTTCCTGCTGGGGGTGCCGCTCGCGCTGCCGCTGGCGCTGCTGGAGTTCTTCGCCGCCTTCGTGCCGCTGATCGGCTCCCCCATCGCCCTGGCGGTCGCCGCCGTGGTGGCGCTGGCCGCGAACGGGCCCGTCGTGGCGGCGGTCGTCGTCTGCCTGATCGTCGTCATCGGCCAGATCGAGGGCCACGTGCTGCATCCGATCGTGATGAGCTGGGCGGTGCGCCTGCATCCGGTGGTCGTCGCGCTCACCGTCATCGGCGGTGCCATCGCCGCCGGGGTCATCGGCGCGGTCGTGGCGGTCCCGCTCGTCTCCGTCCTCTGGTCGATGTACCAGGCACTGCGCACCACGGAGTAGGACGCGCAAGTTTTTGCGGTGCTTCCGCAACGCCCTGTCGGCTGCACGACACTCCAGCGCAAGCCCATGCCAGGTGAGATGAAAGCCCGGTCGAGGGCATAGACGCCCGGAAACACCTCTGCAACTATCGGCTCGGGCCGCGCAATTACCAAAGCAATCGATGCAATTTCCTCTGCGTGGCAGCCGTACCGCATGTGACATGTCATGGCACCAACAACTCTGACGAGAGGCACAGGGACGACATGCCAAGGAAACGGTTCATCCAACGGCTGCTGGCGGGGGTGATCGCAGCGGGCCTGGTGCTGCTCGGCCAGTCGGCGCTGCCCGCCGCGGCCGCCGGCGGCCTCAACCTCGCCGCGGGGGCGCCGGCCGCCGCGAGCAGTTCCCACGCCGAGTACGGGGTCGCCAACATCACCGACGGCAACCAGAACACCTACTGGCAGAGCGCAGGCAGCTCCTTCCCGCAGTGGGTCCAGGTCGACCTGGGCAGCAGCACCAGCATCGACCAGGTCGTCGTCAAACTGCCCGCCTCCTGGGAGGCCAGGACCGAGACCTTCGCCGTCCAGGGCAGCCCCGACGGCTCCACCTTCTCCACGCTGTCCGGCTCGGCCGGGCGGAACTTCGGCCCCGGTTCGGGCAACACGGTGACCATCGACTTCTCGGCCACCACCACCCGGTTCGTACGGCTGAACATCACCGCCAACACCGGCTGGCCCGCCGCCCAGGTCTCCGAGCTCGAGGTGCACGGCTCCGCCGTCTCCACCGACAACCTCGCCCAGGGCCGCACCCTGACCGCGAGCAGCGGCAACGCACCCTACGTCGCCGCCAACGCCAACGACGGCAACCAGACCACCTACTGGGAGAGCGCCAACAACGCCTTCCCGCAGTGGATCCAGGCCGACCTCGGGTCCTCCGTCGCGGTCACCAAGGTGGTGCTGAAGCTGCCGCCCTCGTGGGAGGCACGGACGCAGACGCTGTCCCTGCGCGGCAGCACCAACGGCTCGTCCTTCAGCGACCTGGTGGCGTCCCGCGACTACACCTTCAACCCGGGCGACAACAACACCGTCACGATCAGCCTGAGCAGCACGACCACCCGCTACCTGCGCGTCAACGTCACGGGCAACACCGGCTGGACCGCCGCGCAGCTGTCGGAGCTGGAGGTCTACGGCCCCGCCACCGGTGACACCACCGCGCCGAACGCGCCCACCGGCCTGGCCTACACCGAGCCCGGCTCCGGCCAGATCCGGCTGACCTGGAACGCCGCCGGCGACAACGTCGGCGTCACCGGCTACGACGTCTACGCCAACGGCGAGCTGCGCACCAGCGTCTCCGGCAGCACGCTCACCTTCACCGACAACCAGCCCGACAGCGCCACCGTCAGCTACTTCGTGCGCGCCAAGGACGCGGCCGGCAACGTCTCCGGCAACAGCAACACCGTCACCCGGTCGGGCTCCGGCGGCGACACGCAGGCGCCCAGCCAGCCCGGCAACCTCACCCTCACCCAGCCCGGTTCCGGCCAGATCAAGCTGACGTGGACCGCCTCCAGCGACAACGTCGGCGTCACCGGCTACGAGGTCTACGCCAACGAGGCCCTGCGCACCACGGTGTCGGGCACCACGCTCACGTACACCGACAGCCAGCCCGACACCGCAACCGTCTCCTACTACGTGAAGGCCAAGGACGCGGCGGGCAACCGCAGCGTCGCCAGCGCCACGGTCACCCGCAACGGCTCGGGCGGCACCGGCTCCAACATGGCCGTGGGCAAGCCGATCACGGCGTCGTCCAGCACCCAGAACTTCGTCGCGGCCAACGCCAACGACAACAGCGTCACCACCTACTGGGAGGGCGCCGGCGGCAGCTACCCGAACACGCTGACCGTCTCCCTCGGGGCGAACGCCGACGTCACCTCGCTGGTGCTCAAGCTCAACCCCGACAGCGCCTGGGGCACCCGCACCCAGACCGTCCAGGTGCTCGGCCGGGAGCAGGGCGCGAGCGGCTTCACCAGCCTCAAGGCGGCCGCCGACTACACCTTCAACCCGTCCTCCGGGAACACGGTGACCATCCCGGTCAGCGCCCGGGTCGCCGACGTACGGCTGCAGTTCACCGCCAACAGCGGTGCGGCCGCGGGCCAGGTGGCGGAGTTCCAGGTGATCGGCACCCCGGCGCCAAACCCGGACCTGACCGTCACCGGCATGTCCGTCTCCCCCGGCGCACCGGTCGAGACGGACTCGGTGAGCCTGTCGGCGACCGTGCGCAACATCGGCGAGCTCGCCTCGGGCGCCACGAACGTCACCTTCTACCTGGGCACCACCAAGGTCGGCACCGCCGCGGTCGGCGCGCTGGCCGCGGGCGCCTCGACCACGGTGACGGCGAACATCGGGGTACGGGACGCGGGCAGCTACCCGCTGAGCGCCAAAGTCGACGAGTCCGGGGACGTCATCGAGCAGAACGACACCAACAACACCTACAACAGCCCGACCCCGCTGGTCGTCAGGCCGGTCGACAGCTCCGACCTGATCGCCTCCCCCACCGGCTGGTCCCCCGGCAACCCGGCCAAGGGCAACACCGTCACCTTCTCGGTGGCGATCAAGAACCAGGGCACGGTCGCCTCGGCCGGCGGCTCCCACGGCATCACCCTCACGGTCACCGACACCACCTCCGGCTCCGTCGTCAAGACGCTGACCGGCTCCTACAGCGGCGCCATCGCGGCGGGTGCCACCACGAGCCCCGTCTCGCTGGGCACCTGGACCGCCGCCAACGGCAAGTACACCGTCAAGACCGTCATCGCGCCCGACGCGAACGAACTGGCGGTCAAGCAGCAGAACAACACCAGCACCCAGTCGCTCTTCGTCGGTCGCGGCGCCAACATGCCGTACGACATGTACGAGGCGGAGGACGGGGTCCTCGGCGGGAGCGCCGCCGTGGTCGGCCCCAACCGCACCGTCGGCGACCTGGCCGGTGAGGCGTCCGGCCGCAAGGCCGTCACGCTGAACAGCACCGGCAGCTCGGTGGAGTTCACCACCAGGGCCAGCACCAACACCCTGGTCGTCCGCTACTCCATCCCCGACGCCGCGGGCGGCGGTGGGATCAACTCCACCCTGAACGTCTACGTCAACGGCAGCTTCCTCAAGGCCATCGACCTCACCTCCAAGTACGCGTGGCTGTACGGCAGCGAGACCGCCCCCGGCAACAACCCCGGTGACGGCAATCCCCGCCACATCTACGACGAGGCCAACCTGATGCTCGGCACGACCGTGCAGGCCGGGGCGAAGATCAAACTGCAGAAGGACGCCGCCAACGGCAGCCAGTACGCGGTCGACTTCGTCAACACCGAGCAGGTCGCGCCGATCGCCAACCCCGACCCCGCGGCCTACACCGCGCCGACCGGGTTCACCCACCAGGACGTGCAGAACGCCCTGGACAAGGCCCGGATGGACACCACGGGCACCCTGAAGGGCGTCTACCTGCCGCCGGGCGACTACGAGACGGGCAGCAAGTTCCAGGTCTACGGCAAGACCGTCAAGATCATCGGCGCGGGCCCCTGGTACACCCGCTTCCACACGCCGACGAGCCAGTCCAACACCGACGCGGGCTTCCGCGCCGACTCCACCGCCAACGGCTCGTCCTTCTCGGGCTTCTCCTTCTTCGGCAACTACACCTCGCGCATCGACGGTCCCGGCAAGGTCTTCGACTTCGCGGGCGTCGCCAACATGACCATCGACAACGTCTGGAACGAGCACACGGTCTGCCTCTACTGGGGCGCCAACACCGACAACATCACCATCACGAACTCCCGGATCCGCGACACCTTCGCCGACGGCGTCAACATGACCAACGGCAGCACGGACAACCACCTCGACAACATCGAGGCCCGTGCCACGGGTGACGACAGCTTCGCCCTCTTCTCGGCGATCGACGCCGGCGGGGCGGACGAGAAGAACAACCTCTACGAGAACCTGACGTCCCTGCTGACCTGGCGCGCCGCGGGCATCGCCGTCTACGGCGGCTACGCCAACACCTTCCGCAACATCCTCGTCGCGGACACGCTGGTCTACTCGGGCGTCACGATCAGCTCCCTGGACTTCGGCTACCCGATGAACGGCTTCGGGACCGACCCGACCAACCTCCAGAACATCTCCATCGTCCGCTGCGGCGGGCACTTCTGGGGCAGCCAGACCTTCCCGGGCATCTGGCTCTTCTCCGCCTCGAAGGTCTTCCAGGGCATCCGCGTCAGCGACGTGGACATCGTGGACCCGACCTACAGCGGGATCATGTTCCAGACGAACTACGTGGGCGGTCAGCCGCAGAACCCGATCAAGGACACGGTCCTCACCAACGTGTCCATCACCGGCGCCCACCGCAGTGGTGACGCCTACGACGCCAAGTCGGGCTTCGGCCTGTGGGCCAACGAGATGCCGGAGGCGGGACAGGGTCCCGCGGTCGGCTCCGTCACCTTCAACAACCTCACGATGAGCGACAACTACCAGAACATCAAGAACACGACGTCCACGTTCACCATCAACACCAACCCGTAGCGGAGGGACGCGCGAGCGCCGTGGGGGGGGGGGGGGGGTGGGCGGGGGGGGGGCCGGCGGGGGGGGCGGGCCCCCGCCCCCGC